>JADZAD010000122.1 GCA_020852775.1 Anaerolineae bacterium | reverse complement strand
TACCGGAAACCCCTTCAGAGATGACCCGAGTCAGATCAGCGTCAGTCATCCGGCTGCGCAGTTCGGCGCCGTTCACAGCAGGGGCAATAGCGGTGCCCTCCCCGGCCGCGTTATGGCAGGCGACGCAGTGCTCGGCGTAGAGCGTCAGCCCCTGAGAGAGAACCTCACCGTCAGGGAGTGCGCTTACCTGTGTCAGCAGTTCCGGTGAGACCTCGACCTGAATAACGGTTGGGGCGGTCAGGCCGAGATCGGCAACACGTTGTTCGACCCGCGACCAATCGCCGTACTGGATCAGGGTCACGAGTTGTTCAACCTGCACCTCGGTCAGAATGCCGCCTTCCTCCACGCTCCAGGCGGCCATGGCGGTGTTGTAGCGCCCGCGGGCGATGGTACTGGCAATCGCCTCCGTGTCCATGCTTCGCAGGCCGTCGTTGTTCAGAGCGGGCATTGCCGCGATCCCCTCACCGGCATTACCGTGACACATGACACAGTTCTGCGCATAAAGATCGGTGGCTACTCGCCGATCGTCATCCAGGCGGTCTTCCTGTGCCGTTTGTAACCGTAAAGGCTCCAGTACGGCGTACAGCCCCAGGATCAGGGCGATAGCTGTGGTGGCGATAAAGCCGGTCCAGGACATATTCTGGCTCATGGTCATTCTCCTCTACGCATACACCACAGACTGTGCCTCGTGGACATCCCGTTCAACCGGGTTACCAGTGTCCACAAAGACCTGCCCATCCTGCACCGTGACCGGGAACATATCCAGTGGACGGGGCGCGGGCGCGTTCAGCACCCGCCCCTCTATCGAAAAGGCTGACCCGTGACAGGGGCAGACGAATTCGCCCCGCGTTGCGTCGTATGGCACGGAGCAGCCGAGGTGGGTGCAGCGGCGGTACAGGGCGAGGAAGCCGCCGTCCTCCAACCGCACCAGATAGAAGCGGCCTTCGTTGAAGGGCGTCACACTGCCAGCGATAAAGCTGTCTGTGGGCCCGGCGGTGATGACGCTGCCGAACTCACCCTCACCGACGCGTGGTGCCAGAAAGCGCAGGCCAATGAGCAGACCCTCGCCCAGTATGGCTGCACTGGCAAGCCCCCAGCCCAGTTTCAGGACATCCCGTCGAGATACACTCTGTTCAGTCATGGGATCACGCTCCAGGGCATGACTAACGCCATGCCTTCTCCGCGGAAGAAGATGCCGATGATGGTGAAGGTGAAGAACGCTGCCAGCAACAGAGTGAAGATCGCCAGACGGGCTTCGCAGGCGGTGGCGCCCAGCCGGTACAGCCCTTCGTAGTAGGCCAGCAGGAACAGCAGAATGCCGGCGAGCGGGACCCATCCGTTGCTGATCACAGTCGGTAGGAAGGGGAGAAGCGCGGGCAGATCCAGCAGAACCTCGTCCAGCCCAACAAAAAGAGCCGCACTCAGAACGCCAATAACGATGCTTATGCCCGCTATCCAGCGGCCCTGAATCGAGCGAAACCAGATGCCCTGTGCCTCCATATCTGGCTCAAGGTAGGGCAGCGCCGCCAGACCCAGCAGGGCAAGGCCGGGGATGATAATGGCTCCGAAGGTCGGATGAAAGTGCAGCAGCAGTTCCTGCAACCCCATGAAGTACCAGGCGGCTTTCGCCGGGTTCGGGCTGTGGTCTGGATTGGCGGCTTCTTCCAGGGGGGCATTGAACACGACCGCCCAGGCGATAATCAGCGCCAGCATCACCAGCGCGAAGATCAGCTCCCGGCTGACCAGATGGGGGATGGTGGTTACCTTCTCAACCGGGACGTCACCCGGCTCGTCTGCGCGGCGGGGCACGGTCAGCGTATCTTTGCGAACGCGCCACAGGTGGAACGACATCACCGCGAACAGCGTCAGGGGGATCACGGCCACATGCAGCCCGTAGAAGTTGGTAAGCGTCGCGGCACCGACTTCAGGCCCACCGAGGAGCAGGCGGGTAATAGCGTCACCAGCAAGGGGGATGTAGCCGATCAGACTGCTGCCGACGGTCACCGCCCAGTAAGCCAGCTGATCCCACGGCAGAAGATAGCCAGTGAAATTCGCGCCGACTACCAGCAGCAGCAGGATGATCCCCAGCACCCAGTTAAATTGCCTCGGGCTGGCAAAACCACCGGTGAAGAAAACGCGCAGCAGGTGGAGCACAATCGCGACGATCATCAGGTTGGCTGACCAGTGGTGCAGGTTGCGGATCAACTGTCCGAACGGGACCTCGGTCTGCAGGGCAAGCATGCTCTGATAAGCGCTGTCCGGTGACGGGGTATAGGCGAACATCAGCAGCACGCCTGTCACGACCTGGATCACGGCAAGCAGAGCCAGCAGTCCTCCCAGGCCAAAAGTGTAGTTGAAGCGCAGGGTGCGTGCAGCAACCTTACTGGGGTGCAGGTGCAGGATCAGGTTGTTCATCACCAGCCGCATCCGGTCGCGGTCACTCTCCGGAGAGAGCGGATCGCGCTGGACCGAACGCCACAGCCTTTGCACCAGACCCGGGCGAGCCTCAGGGAGATTGTCGTTCATGGCATTGCTCACAGTCGTTGAGAGAATCCGGGAGGGTTGATTTCGCCCTCCCGGATGTGAGGTCAGCTAGTTGGCGCGGGCAGCGCCGTTTCCATTCCCGTTGCCGGGCCCAGCCCACAGCGGACGGCCGTTGGGGTCACGCAGCATCAGGCGCAAGCCTGTGCTCATCTGGGTGATGTCACCTGCGTTGAAGTTGGTACCCTCCCAGAAGCCGACTACCGTGACCGCGTCGCCCACAGCGAAGGTAATGCCCTGCGAGGCGGCGAAGCTGGGCTTACCCATCTGGATGTTCAGCGTCTCACCGGTGTCCGTCTGCACGGTCATCATATTGCGGGCCATCGCGGTGATGGTGCCGGAGAACGTGATCCACTCATCGACCTGAGCCTGTGGTTGTGGGGTACCGGTGTGCACGGTATTCGTGGCACCGTTCTGGCCTGCGCCGTTCTCGATCCCCCCACTCCAGAGCGGCTGGCCATATTCGTTACGAACAGTCATCTGCTGTCCGCCGATAGTAGTCACCGTGGCGGCGTGGTACATGCCTTCACTGGCATACCCATTGACCGTGACCGTTTCTCCGATGGTGAGTGCCACACCCTGCGACTGCCAGAAAGCGGGAGGCCCGAGTTCAACGTACACCGAGATGCCATCAGGGCCGACCAGCGTCAGACCGAAATCGTCCAGTGCGCTGATCGTGCCAGTCATTGTCCAGGGATCCCCCATATCGCTTTCAGGGGCGGGTTCCGGGGTAGCGGTAGGCAGCGCTGCGCTCGTGGCTGGCATCGCTTCGGCTGCCACCTGGCCTTCGCTGGCGGCCAGCCCGATGGCGGGCATGGACTGGTAAACGAGAGCGGAGCCGACAGCCCCGACGATTGTGACGCTCAGGGCACCGATAACGAGTTTCTTCAACATGACATCCATCCTCTGCTATGAGCGGCCCGGCCGCTCGTTGTTCACTCTGCAGAGAGGATGCCGGAAGACTGTGTGAAACTGATGAAGACAGCGAGGGGAACTTATGTTTTTGAATGAGCCGGCAGGCGAACACAGAAGCGCGTCTCGTCAGCAGTGGTCTCGACCCAGATCTGGCCCTGGTGCAGCCGTATGATCTGCTGGGCGATGGCCAGCCCCAGTCCCGCACCGCCACTGTCGCGGTCGCGCGCTTCATCCGCACGCCAGAAGCGCTCGAAGACATGCTCCGCCTGATCCGGCGACAGGGTCTGTCCGCTGTTAGCCACGACAAACAGCACCCCACCGTCGTTAAGGCTTGCTTCGAGGCGGATTGTTCCTTCAGATGGGACATGGCGTAAAGCGTTAGCCAGCAGGTTTGCAAATACCTGATGGAGGCGGTCGGCATCTCCTGATATGGCGGGCAGAGATGGTGCAGTGTGGCAGGTTAGCGTAACAGCGGCATCCTGAGCCAACGGCTCGAAGAGCTGAGCGGCTCGAATGACCAGCGCCTCTGGCTGAAGAGACTGCCGATAGAGAGGAAGATGGCCGGTCTCTGCCTGGGTTAGCAGGCGCAGATCATCCACCAGGCGGGACAGGTGGAGGGTGTGGTCGTAAACGATGGCGATGTGTTCCGCATCCCGCGGCTGTACACCAT
>JADZAD010000121.1 GCA_020852775.1 Anaerolineae bacterium | reverse complement strand
CTCGTCAGCATCCTCGGCACCGCGATTGGCTTCATCATTTTTGGCGTCGCTGAACCGCTGGCGGGTGGTATCGGGAGCGTCTTCGGGCAGGACCAGGTCACCGGCGTGGGCGTGCTGGCGATCCTGTGCGGAGCGCGCATCACCGACGGTCTGACCGGTGGTAACATTTCGGTGGCGCAGGCTTACATCAGCGACATCACCGATACCGCCAGCCGCCCGCGCGCGCTGGGCCTGATCGGGGTCGCTTTCGGGCTGGGTTTCATCATTGGCCCTGCTGCCGGGGCGTTTCTCAGCCGGGATGGCAACTATGCGCTGCCCTCCCTCATCGCCGCCGCCATCGCCGGCCTGAACCTGGTGCTGGTGTACTTCCTGCTCCCCGAATCACTCTCCGCGGAGCAGCGTGAGATGGCGATGAAGGGCCACGCCGGGAAGCGCGCCATCTCATTCGAGACCTTGCTGGAGGCGCTGCGTCGCCCGCTCGTCGGCCCGGTGCTGATCGTGACGTTTGTGTTCGGCATCGCCTTCGCGATGTTCCAGACGGTGTTCTCCCTGTACGCGCTGCGCCGTTTCGACCTCAGCAGCGAGCAGACCGGTTACGTCCTGGCATATGTCGGGTTGCTGTCCGTCCTTGTGCAAGGTGTGCTGGTCGGCCCGGTAACCAGGCGCTTCGAGGATGTGAGGGTGATCATCGTGGCGATTGGTGTGATGGCCGTAAGCCTGCTCGCATGGGCCCTCGTACCATCGATCCCTCTGCTGCTGCTCGTGCTGATCCCGACATCCGCTTCCGGCGGCCTGATGAACGTCCTGCTGCGCAGCAGTATCACCCGGGCTGTGGCGCGGGACGAGTTCGGCGGCATCCTTGGCGCACAGGCGTCGGTGGAGAGCATGACGCGAGTCGCAGCCCCAACCATTGGCGGCCTGCTGATCAACTTCTTTGGTGCTGCCGCTCCCGGTGTGTTTGGCTTCGTGGTCCTGCTGGTGCTGCTGCCCCTCGCCAGCAGCCGCCTGATCCGTGATAGCCGGCTGGTGGCGGAAGCTGCCCGCCAGTCAGTGGCAGCTCAGGCTAACGCCACACTGGCCGAACCAGCAGGGGACTAGCCCGGTCATTACCTGTCTTCTGGCAAATCGATGGCTTCTCATCCTGTACGCCGCAGAACGATCACCCGGTACAGGCCGCCGCCGATGCTGGGTTCGTCCGAAACCACCTTCCACAGGCCCTCAGGCGGGAGCATGTCACCCAGGCGGCGGTTAATATCGGTACCAAACACTGTCGTGAGAGTGTTCGTCAGGCGCCGGCCTGCAGAAAGCCGCGCTGAGTCCGGCAGAAACTTGTCGAAGATGACGGCGCGGCCACCGGGCCTGAGCGCGCGCAGAGACGCAGTGAGGCAGGCGCCCGCATCCGGCACAACCGAGAGGATCAGGTTGAGCACTGCTACATCGAAGGCGGACGGTGGCAGCGGCAGGCGGCAGGCATCCGCGCGGGCCAGGGCCACGTCACAGCCGGGCAAGGGCAGCCTCGCCCGTGCCTTTGCCAGCATATCGCGGCTCAGATCGATACCCGCGACCCATACTCCGGCAGGCAGCAGCGGGAAATCCGCCCCGGTTCCGGCCCCGACCAGCAGCACACGCTCCCCGGCCTGCAGGTTCGCCACCGCCCATGCGCGTTTGCGCCCGGCGATGAAGACCCGGTTGAGTGTGGTGTCATAAACAGGAGCCCACAACCGGTAAGCGAACAGGTTGTGGCGGTTGGTCATCTTCATACGCACCCCCGCTGAAGCAGGGTCAGGGCAGCCAGCGCGGATCGAGTTCATCCCCCGGGTTGCGGGTCAACTGGCTGAGGCCGTCCTCGCAGCCCGGACGAGACGAAGGGCAGGCCGAAGCGGCAACGTAGAGATCAAATCCCTGTCCGTCGCGGTCAGATGCAAATGCCAGCCGCGAACCATCCACCGACCATGCGGGCCCCACATCACTGCCGGGGCTCCCGGTGATCTGCAGCAGTTCGCCCCCTGTCCATGCGGACATCGTGAAGAGGTTGTAGTCCCCACTCAGGATCGACACGAACGCGATCCGCGCTCCGTCCGGTGACCACGCCGGGTAGAAATCCGACGCACCGGTGCCGGGCAGGTTCACCGGGGTCAACTCCTGCGGGGCGACCAGCGCGATCACCGAAGGCAGGCCGGGGAAGTCCGAAGCGGCAAAAGCAATCCGGGTACCGTCCGGCGACCACGCCGGGAAGAGGTCGTAGCGATCGCTCGTCACGAGCACCAGCGCGTCTTCACAGGGGGCATCGGGGCTGATGCAGTCCGTATCGACAAGATAGAGGCTGCTGCCGTCAACTGTCTCGCGGGAAAAGACGATCTGGCTGCCATCCGGAGACCAGGCCGGGGAGCGATCCGCGCCGGTACTGCGCGTCACCTGGATAACGTTACCGCCGTCCACGTCCATCACGAAAATATCGTCATCGCCCTCCACATTGGAGACAAACGCGATCCGCTCTCCGTCAGGTGAAGGCGCGGGCATTCGCTCGTCACCTTCGAGATCAGCGACACGGACACTCTCCCCGCTGGCAATGTCCAGAAGATACAGATCGAAGTCACCCTCCGCATTGGAGCTGTAAACGATCTGTTCCGGGTTTGCCACCGCAGCCGCCGGCGTGGCAGACGGTGAAGTAGCGGTGATAACGACCGCCACGGGGGCCTGGCCGGTTGAGGGCATGTCGGTGGCGGGCATGGCACTCGCCTTTTGAGTCGGCACGCCAGGCACGGTGGCGAGGCCCGCCAGTGTGAGATCACCACGCAGCAGCCACACCCCCGGGATCACCAGCAGAGCCAGAGTAATGACGACAAAGATCGCCAGCAGCAGGTAATGGCGCAGCCTCCAGCCGCCCGGCTGGGCCTCTGCCCCGTCGTCCGCAACGGAGAGCGGAGGCGTGACGGGTTCAGGGGAGAGCATCGCGAGAGGCTCAGGTGCGGGTACGGCAGCCGAACCGACCTCTTCAGGTACCGGGGAAAGGTTACTGAGCGGTGTATCGGTCGGTGGCAGCCTGACGCGGATACGCGGTGCCTGCACCGGTGGAGCATCCTCAGTGAACCGGATCGGTGGCAGGCGCATCATATGGTCAGCAGGAGGCGGCTCTGGCAGCAGATTTCCTCCCTCATCCGCCTCTGCACCGGCGCTCAGGCCATCATCTCCACCGCCGTCATCCGCCATCTGATCAGAGAGGTCATCCTCGTCGTCATCGAGGGCCGTCTCTCCTCCCTCCGCGACAACCTCACCTTCAAGCACTTCGACCAGCGCGTCGACTTCAGCATCAGAAAGATCGAGGACGCTGAAACGGCCCTCTTCGACGCCAATGACTGGCGGTTCGGGCGGCAGCGGCGAGTCATCCGGGGCGGCAGCGGCCTCCGGAACGACCAGCGGACGTCCATCCGGCTCCACCGCGGAGATGTCGATGCGAGCGAGGCCTTCGCCGCGCAGCGCGCGCGGCCTGCCCGGCCCCCCACCCTCTGTCGGCGGCTCCAGCACAATCCACGGCAGGTCCGCAGTAGGCGGGTCGTAAGGATCAGATGACGTCATACTGGGGAAGTCCCGCGCGGCGGAGGACGGCATGTCGTCCTCCGCACGGCGACGGCGGTTGCGGAGCGAACGGCCTTCGATCAGTTCGTCAGACATAGTGTATGTTCAGCGCCTCTATCCAGGCGGCAGCAGCGGCAGCACCATCCCGAAAACGGAGCCGGTACCCGGATGTGAACGGACGAAAACGTGCCCGCCGTGCTGCTCAGCCACGCGTTTGACAATCGCCAGGCCAAGCCCGGTTCCTTTTGTGCTCTCGGTCTCATCAGGGCGGTAGATGCGAAAGAACCGTTCAAACAGGCGGCTCTGCACTTCCAGCGCGATGCCGGGCCCGATATCCTCGACCTCGAGGTGTGCCTCCACCCCTTCGCGGTGGACGCGCACCGTGATTGGCGACCCCACCGGGGCATACTTGCAGGCATTGGAGATGAAGTTCGTCAGTGCACGCTCCAGCCACACGGTGTTGCCCCGCACCATCAAGGGCGCCTCACGGATTTCTACGCGCAGCGCCTGGTTCTTCTCAACCGCCATATAGGCATTATCCGCCACCACGCGATCCGCGAGCGTCGCCAGGTCGATCTCGGTATCAAGAACCAGCCCGGCTTCCACCTGCTCAATGTTCAGCAGGCTGGTGATCAACTGCCGCATGCGGTTCACACCGGTGTTCGCCATCTCAAAGATACGGCGCTGGCGGTCGTCCATCTTCAGGATCTCGCTCAACAGACTGAGTGAGTTCTCCACGAGGAAGAGCGGGCTGCGCAGATCGTGCGCCGCGGTCTGGATCGTCTGTGTCTTGAGCTCTTCACGGGCGCGGATATGGGTGACGTCACGGATGGTGACGACGTAGCCCCGGTTTACGCCGCGCTGCCCGCCGACCGGTGAGATCGTGCAGGAGAGCACCTTCCGATCAGATGTCTCACCGATCACGTCATCAAAAACAACCGGGGTCTGCTCGCCATTCTCAAACCCCTGCCGGAGGTTACTGAACAGCAGGTCGGGCAGGAAGGGAATACTATCGAACGGCTTTCCCAGCACGTAGTCCGTCCTGATCCGCAGGAGCGACTCTGCGGCGCTGTTGAAGATCTCAATCCGGCGCTCTTCATCGATGGCGATGATCGCATCGGCGCTGCTTTCCACGATAGCCTGCATACGGCTCTGTGCCGCCAGCGCCTCGTTGTACAGGCGCGCGTTGTCGAGAGCGGTCCCTACCTGGTCGGCGACGGAACGCAGCACGGCCAGTTCCTCCGGTGAGAACTCATAGGGTTCATAGCTGAGGGCACTGAGAATACCGATCACCCGCCCCCGGGAATGCATCGGTACCAGCACTTGTGCCTGAATCCCTTCTTCCTGAAACGCTGGAAACTTGATGCGTGGATCGTGCGAGACCTCACCGGTGACGATGATCT
>JADZAD010000120.1 GCA_020852775.1 Anaerolineae bacterium | reverse complement strand
GCGGTCTGACATGGGTATTGATCTCCTTACCCGGCTGACACTGAGACGGTCATTTACAGGCCGGCATTACTTCAGACAGACAAAAAGCCCGGCAGGGCCGGGCCTTACCTGTTCAAAGTCGTGTCGCCTGCACATACCTGAAAACAAGTATAATACACCGTGAAACACAATGCAAATGTTCAAGTTTTTATTATATCGGTATTTCTTATTTGTCTCGTTCACTTTTTTGGGGAGGCTATATGACCGCAGACCTCGTGACTCTGACCCTCCGCGCACCATTCGCGGAGATCGTGCTCAACCGCCCGGACAGGCGCAATGCGATCACCTGGGGGATGCTTCAAGGCCTGGAAGCGGCACTGGCCCGGGCTGAAACCACCTCCGGTATTCGCATACTGCTGCTGCGCGGCATGGGGCCATGCTTCTGCTCAGGGATCGATCTGTTTGGCTTCCCGGAGATCGCCGCCGCGTTTGGCGAGGGCTGGCGCGATGATCTGCGCCCGGTCAGCGCGGCGATGCAGGCGGTGCTGACGCGGATGCAGCACTCAGTCCTGCCGAGTATCGCGCTGCTGCATGGATACGCGCTGGGGCTGGGGCTGGAACTGGCGCTTGCCTGTGACCTGCGGATCGCCGCCGAGGGCACACAGATTGGCCTGCCCGAAGCGCGGCTCGGCCTGATTCCGGATGTGGGCGGCACGACACGCCTGGCGCAGATCGCGGGGCCTGCCCGCGCCCGTGAGCTGATCCTCACCGGGCGCAGCATCGATGCCGTGCTCGCCGAACACTGGGGGATCGTCAACGCGGTTGCTCCGGTGGATGAACTCCTCGCGCAGGGGGAGGTGCTGGCCGCGGATATTATGCTCTCCGCACCGCTGGCTGTTTCCCGGGCGAAGGATGTGATCAACAGCCTGTTCGATCTGGATGCGGGCCTGCACGCCGAAGCAGAGGCGCAGGCGGGGCTGATCCGCACGGCGGACTTTGAAGCCGCAGCCCAGGCGAAGCTCACACGGGGGACAGTCACCTAGCAGGGCAGATAGCCCCTGGGGCCCGGAATTAGCCTGCGTAGTACTCATGGTACTATAATCGGACATGCGTGTCTGATTTGCTTTGCACAGGAGTATTCCGTATGGATGCACTGGATAAACGCCATCTCTACCGCATGCCATGGTCGATGAACGACAACCCGATCGGCTGGCTTGAATCCACCGATCGCTGCAACATCGCCTGCCTGGGCTGCTACCGCCGCACCATCGCAGGCCACAAGCCGCTGGAGGAGATCAAGCAGGATGTGCTGTTCCTCAAGCAGTGGCGCAATGCGCACAACATCAGCATTGCCGGAGGCGAGCCGCTGATCCACCCCGACCTGCCGGAGATCGTCCGGTTCATCCGCGAGCAGGGGATGGAGCCACTGATCCTGACCAATGGGCGCGCGCTCACCCGCGAAATGCTGCTCGAGCTGAAGAAGGCTGGTGCGATGGGGATCGCCTTCCACGTGGACAGCCTGCAGAAGCGTGAGCCGAAGTGGAACAACAAGACCGAACTGGAGCTCAACGAACTGCGCGAAGAACTGATGGAGCTGGTCGCCTCGGTGCCGGGGATGTATTGCAACTTTGGAATGACAGTCTACCGCTCCAACCTCGAACAGATCCCGGATGTGCTGCGCTGGGCCAACCGGCACATCGACAAGGTGCACGGCCTGGTGCTGATTACCTTCCGTGCCGCCGGGCTGGATACCTCTGTCGAATACTGGACACCAGACGGTGGGAGCGTCTCCCCCGAAGAACTTGGCTATGCCGCGCACCGTGAGGTGCTCGAGGATGCGGGTGTAACGGGGCCGGAACTGTGGGCGCTGCTGCGGCGTGAGTTCCCGCACTACGACGCGGCAGCTTACCTCGGCGGGACACAACGCCACGACTCGATCAAGTGGCTGATCGGGGTGCAGATTGGCCTCGGTGACGGCACGATGCTGGGCTCAGTAGGGCCGCGCCTCTCCGAGGCGTTCGAGGTCTGGCATCACTGGGTGCACGGGACCTACGTCGCGCACCGCCCGTCCAACCGGATCGGCCCTAAGATCTTCCTGACCAGTGTGTTCGACGAGAAGGTGCGCGCGGCGTGGGGCGCTTTCTGGCGCGGTGTGGTGGCCCGCCCGGCACGGCTCTTCAAGCCGGTATACCTGCAGGCGCTGGGCATTATCCAGGCGCCTGACCTGCTGCCCGATGGCCGCACTGACATGTGTGACTCCTGCCCGGATATGTGCGTCCACGAAGGGACGCTGGTGCACTCCTGCCGCTGGGATGAGTGGCGGCTGTACGGCGGCTATCTCAGCCCGCATTTGCAGCAGTCCACGCCGGAGAGCGAGCCTGCCCGTGAACTGGCGCATCACTGAGCAAAGGGTTATGCCAGCAGCCCGAGCGACCGGGCGCGGGCCAGCGCCTGGGTGCGGCTGATTACGTCGAGCTTGCTGTAGAGGTTGTTGATATGCCGTTTGACCGTCCC
This sequence comes from Anaerolineae bacterium, assembly GCA_020852775.1. Classification (GTDB taxonomy): domain Bacteria; phylum Chloroflexota; class Anaerolineae; order Aggregatilineales; family UBA3940; genus JADZAD01. Next base: position 8,613 of record JADZAD010000120.1, on the reverse strand, counting down.
CGGCGCGATCACCAGCCGCTCGGCAATCTCGGCGTTTGAACAGCCGTCTGCGATCAGCCGCAGCACGTCCAGTTCGCGCTCACTGGGTGGCTCGAAGAGCGCCTGCGCGGGCAGGCTGATCGCGGTCGCGCCCGTTCTGCCTGCGGCCTGCCTCAGCACGGCGTCCACGAAAGTGGGCGCGGCGCTGCGTGTGGCTTCAAGCAGGCTGATCACCCGGCTGTCCTCATCCAGAAACGCCCGCACATAGCCCTCTGGCGCGGCTATCTGCAGCGCCTGCCGCAGCGCTTCGCGTGCCGTGGGGCGCTCGCCTGCGCTTTCCAGCGCCAGCGCGCGCAGCACATCGACTGTGATCTGCCAGCGCACCAGCGCATGCTCTGTGGTGAAGCTTCGCAGCGTGTCCAGCCATGCCAGCGCCTCACCGGCGCGGCCGTCCGCGATCAGCAGGCGCGCGGCGCTGAGTTGTCCCTCGAACCGCAGGTAGTCCGGGCGCTCCCCGCAGGCAAAGCCACCCTCGTCCAGCGCGTGGCGCGCTGTAGGCAGGTCGCCACGCAGCAGCGCGTACTGGGCGCTGCGGGCCAGCAGCCAGCCGCCATCGCTGAGCGACTGCGACCCGGCGATCTCCAGTGCTGCCTGCAAGGTAGCCTGTGCCCCTTCGGCGTCACCGTGCGCCTGCAGCAGCGCGGCCTTGGCCGCTAACGGAAGAGACAATACGGCGGATGAGGCGATCTGGCGGCCAAGCCCTATTGCCTGCTCGGTGCAGGCCGCTGCCACATCGAGCTGGTTGGCCTCGTAATGCAACCAGCCTTGCCAGCCCAGCGCAAAGGCTGCCGCCGGCGCGGGTTCTCCGCCGGGGTCACGGTTGCGCCGGACTGCTGCTTCACAGACTGCCAGTGCCTCACGGCGCTGCCCGCTCAGGTTGAGCGCCGAAGCCAGGAAGCCCTCGACCGCGGCGGCGAAGACCGTGTTCCCCTGTTCGCGTCCGTATCGCTCCGCTTGCCGCAGCGTCTCGATCGCGCCCTGGATATCCCCCATCCGCTCGTGCGATTCCGACATGATCCACAGCCCGAACAGCCGCCAGCGGTTCTGTTCAGCCCCCAGCGCGTCTAGCGCCTGCGCCGCCGCAGGTATCGCCTCTGCACAGCGGCCCTGTGCCATCGCCAGCAGGGCTCGCAGCAGCCACAGCCGCCCCGTCCGGGCGCCTGGGGCGCCCTCCGCGATCAGCCGTTCCTCAGCGGCCCAGGCAAAGGAACTGGCCTGATCGAACTCGCTGGTGAGTGCGCACGTCCAGCCGCGCAGGAGCAGCAGGTCGCTGCTGGAGTGCACCTGCTCTTCTGGCAGGGCCTCCAGCCACCCACGCACTGTCTCGATCTCTCCCCGGTGGATCGCATCCTCCCCTTTCTGCTCGATCAACCGGGCGGCGAGGGCGAAATCTGCGTCACTACCGGCAGCAAGGGCGCAGGCGATCGCCTCCCGTGGCAGGCCGTTCTCAGCGTACCATCCGGCAGCCCGCCGCAGGAGCATGCGCCGCTCCCCGGCGCGCAGCCCGGCGCGCAGTACCCCGGCGAACAGGTGATGATAACGGTACCACTCCCGCCGCTGGTCGAGTGGGATCAGGAACAGGTTCATCCCCTCCAGCCGCTCCAGAATCGCCTGGCTGTCTGTGCCTCCGGTGAGGGCGTCACACAGAGGCGCGCACACCCGGTCGAGCACGGCGGTCTGGCGGAGAAAGGCCCTGATCTCAGGAAGCTGCTGTTCCAGCACTTCACTGGCGAGGTAGTCCATGATATAGCGGTTACTGCCCGCGAAAGCGGAGATAAAAGCCCCGGCCTGCTGCTCCGGGGATTCCTGCAGGGCCAGCGCCGCGAGCTGTAACCCGGCGATCCAGCCTTCAGTGCGCCCGTCAAGCGCCTGCACCGCTTCCGGTGGCAGGGTCAGGCCCATTGTGCCGTGCAGGAAGGCCGCTGTTTCCTCCGGCGTCAGGCGCAGGTCGCGCTCGCGGATCTCCGTCATCTGGCCACGCGCCCGCAGGCGTGGCAGGGGCAGGGGTGGGTCTTCCCGCGTGATCACGGCCAGCATCAGGGTGGGCGGCAGGTTATCGAGAAGGAACCGTACTGCCCTGTGTACTTCAACGGACGTGATCAGGTGGTAGTCATCGAGGACGAGGACAAGTGGCTGATCACGTCCATCCAGTTCATTGATCAGGGCGGTCAGTACCTCGCTGCTGGAAGGCGGCTGCGGCGCGGCCTCCAGACCGTGTTCCTGCCCATGTACCGCGGCGACGAGGTAGTCAAGGAAGCGCGTCGGATCGCTGTCGGCGGTGTCGAGCGAAAGCCAGGCCACCTCGTGCGCCGGATGATCCGGGCCGCCGCGCAACCAACTACTCACCAGCGTGGTCTTACCAAAGCCCGCCGGAGCCGAGACTAGCAGCAGGCGCTGGCGGGCTTCCAGCGCAGTGTCCAGCCGCTGGAGCAGGCGGGGCCGGGCGATCAGCCCGGGGCGTGGTGGAGGCATCTGGACTCGGGTGCTCAGAAGCAGTCGGGACATGGATTCCCTCCGGGGCTGCCTGCGGCTACTTCGCCGGGCGCAGCGGGTCGAACGCAGGTTCACCACGATCGGCCTTCGTATGTGATACCTTGCCTGGCGCATAGGCGATCTGGTAAAGCAGCATCCCGGCCAGCCCCAGGCACCACAGCCCCAGGGCCAGCGCGGTCGGCACGAAACCACTGCTGGTCAGGTAGATCGTCAGGCAGATCGACGCGCCGATCCATTCCAGGATCGCCAGCAGTAGCCACACCCGTACCCGGTCGAGCCGGTAGAAGGCGTAACCCACGCCACCCAGCGCCCCGAAGAGCAGCGCCAGCGCGAGGGCGGTTGCGACAATGCCGCTGCTCGTCAGCAGCACCGTCAGCGCCGCGAATCCTCCGATCAGCAGCAGGTAGACAACGATCAGCCGCCAGCCGATACGCGGACGGCGGCGTTCATTGGGGGGCAGCATGGCAATCCGTCCTTCCTCAACCTCGGAGATTTCGATTCCTTTCAGGGGCAGCGCCAGGTCACGGAGGCGGGCGATCAACCCGTAGAGCGCCGCCTGGTCGGCCACCGGCCCGGTGATCACCGTCTCGCCGCTGCGCAGCGCGATCACCGTCATCCCATCGAACCATTCCGCCCACTGTGCGCCGTCCAACTGGCCCACGACCCGGACTTCGCACATCGTCGTGCGGGCCAGTTCGTGCCGCGGGGCGGGGGTGATTTCAACTCGTGGTGACATGGCTTCTCTCCTCGTCACGGGGCAGCCCCCGCATTCCTCAGTTTGCCAGGCCCGCCGGGCGCGGCATGATCCAGCTATCCAGCGCCAGCGACCGGTCGATCCGCCAGGCGCTCAGGCGGGCGAGCTGCCCAATCCGGCGCATCAGCTTCTCTGAACAGTCACCCACCAAGGCGCGGTCATCCACGGGCCCGCTGAATACCATCGGCTCACCGACCGTCAGCGCGTAGGGCCCGGTGGGATACCAGCGGGCCGTCTCCGACATGCCGCTGATGGTGGTCTTCACCCGGCGGATGCGCTCATGATCCAGATAGATACCGACCGGCACGACCGGCACCCCGGCACTCAGCGCCAGCCGCACAGCCCCGCTGCGCGCCCGCGCCAGGCCGCCATCCCGTGGGCTCAGCGAACCCTCCGGGAAGATGCCCAGCGTGCCACCCCGCCGCAGATGCGTGAGTGCCGCCTCGAAAGCCGGGTGCCCGTTCTCGTGATCGACCTCGATGTGCCCGGCGGCCCGCAGATAAGTTCCGAAGCCCGGCACAGCGAAAGCCATCTTCGTAATCAGCAGGCTCATTGGCTCCGGGGAGAGCACCAGCAGGTAGAACGGATCGGTGGTTGTCGGGTGGTTTGCCGCGATGATCTTCGGCCCCGGTGGCAGCGGAGCCTGCCAGCGCACGTCCATCCTCAGTATATACCGGGTATAGGCTGAAACCGCACTCTGCCCGGCGCGGTACACGGTTGTTTCCATCAGGGTTCCGTCCTTTCACGCTATCGTCGTGTTGATTGCCCCTATCATCGCCTGCCCGGCGCGGAGAAAAATCCACCGCAGGGCACATTTCGGGGCCCATCGACGGGCCCATTGCGCCTATGCATGCCTTCTTCATTCGGAATCAGGGATAAAACGCGGCATAATCGCAGGCCTATCCTCGTGTGACAGAATCGTGAACCATGACAACCTCTCAAGAACGGGGCGCGCTCGCGCCTGACCTGCGCCGGCTGGCTGCCGATCACCCTGAGTACATCGCCGGGCTGGAAGAACGCCAGCGCTGGAACTTCGGCTGGAACATGCTCGACTACGCTTCGTTCTCGATCACCAAGGCCTGCCTGAACGAGAACACCGTCATCCCGTACTACATCAGCCAGTTAACGGCTAACGCCGTGATCATCGGGCTGCTGCCGGCCATCGCCTGGCTGGGGCTCTACGTGCCACAGATCATCGCTGCGTGGCTCGTCCACAGCCGCGATCGCTATAAGTCACACATCCTGACGTGGGCGTGGGGAGAGCGGGTAGGCATCCTGCTGATCTTCGCCGCCGCGATGTGCATCGGTGTGTTCAGCCCACCGCTGGTACTGGCCTTCTTCCTGTTCGCCTATTTCTTCTTCTGGGTGACGGCGGGGCTGCTGATCCCACCCTACCAGGCGTTCTTCGCCCGCCATATCCCTACGCTGCGCCCGACCTTCTTCGGGATGCAGGTATTTCTGTCAGGGGCACTCGGCCTGCTGGGCTCGCTGGCGGTGCGCTGGCGGCTGGATTCCGCGCCGTTCCCCGGCGATCTGCAGTCGGTGATCGGCATTGCCCTGCTGATTTCGATCCCCTCGATGGTCGCGATCCATACCCTGCGCGAAGTGCCCTATCCGACGCCGCCCCGGCAGCAGACCCTGCCGCGCTACCTCGAAGCCGTGCCGGTGATGCTCAGGGAGCATCCGGTCTTTGTTCGCTTCCTCATCGGGCGCGTCTTCATTGCGCTCGCCAAGCTCGGTACGCCCTTCATGGCGGTCTATGCCGTCTCGCGCTTTGAACTCACCTCCGGCGTGATTGCTACCTATACCGCGATCATGCTGGTCGCCCAGAGCCTCTCCGGGCCGCTGTGGACGGCACTCGGGCGGCGTATCGGCTGGGGGCGCATCTGGCTGCTGAACGTGGTGCTGATCAGCGCGCTCTCCGCCGCTGCCTGGCTCGCGCCGTCACCCGGCTGGTTCTATGGTGTGTTCGCGCTGCTTGGCCTGACAATCGGCGCGGAATTGATGGGCCAGCCCAGCACCGTCTTCCAACTCAGCCCACCGGAGGAGACCTCGCGCTTCATCAGCCTGTCGAACCTGGTTGTCGGGCCGTCACTGGCGCTGGGGCCGGTGGTGGGCGGCTGGCTGGCGAACACCTGGGGTTATCCGGCGGCGCTGGCCGCGGGCACGGTGATGGCGCTGGTGAGCATCCCGGTTGTGTACCTGTTCGTCACCCGCCCGATGCGCCGCTACCACACGGTGTAGCTGCCCGGTGGGGCAGGGCACGATAGCCAGAATACCGAATCCTGTTATACAATGTGCAGACAGGCGCAGCAGCCTGTCCGCCACCGGGCGAACACACCAGAAAGGCATCTCGCATGGCCACTCCTGACGGACTCCAGTATCACATCGCCATGAAGCCGGGTGACGTGGGGCGTTATGTGCTCCTGCCCGGCGACCCCGGGCGCGTTCCGCTGATCGCGTCGTTCTTTGACAACGCGGAGAAGGTCGCGGAGAACCGCGAGTACAACACCTACACCGGCACCGTGGACGGGGTGAAGGTCTCATGCACCTCGACCGGTATCGGCGGCCCGTCCAGCGCGATCGCTATCGAGGAACTGACTAAGATCGGCGCGGATACCTTCATCCGGGTGGGTACCTCCGGATCGGTGCAGGACTGGACGAAGCCGGGCGACCTTGTGGTCGTCAGCGCCGCGGTGCGCGACGAAGGCACCGCCAGCCACTACATGCCGATGGCCTTCCCGGCGGTCGCTGACCTCGACGTGGTGGACTGCCTGCGGATTGCCTGCCAGATCAAGGGCGCGCCGCATCATGTCGGCATCAGCCAGTCGAAGGATTCGTTCTACGGTGAAGTCGAGCCGGATCGCATGCCGCTCTCGGATGAGCTCAAGGCGCGCTGGAAGGCGTGGGTCATGGGCGGGGTGCTGTGCTCGGAGATGGAAGCAGCGGCGCTCTTCGTGATCGCGCGGATCATCGGTGTGCGCGCCGGGGGGATCATGGTACTGGCCGGGTCGCACAACGTGGACCAGGTCAGCGAGGTGGCGGTCGAGGGCATCCGCCAGTTGATCAAACGCGACCGCGAGTCCGGGCGCCTGCGCGAGTAAAGCGTTCGGTATTCAGGCCATCGAGTAAAAGGCCTCTCCAATCTACGTGGGAGAGGCCTTTATTTATTGCTGCTGGTAAGCAATCTACCCCCTCCGTAGTGACTTCTCCCGGCGGCGGGCCTCCCGGTGCTGCCCGGCAAGGTAGTCTTCAACCGGCACGCCGTAAAAGTCCGCCATTGCCGCCGGGTCTTCGACCTGTATCTTGCTCTTAAGCGCCTGCCGCAGGTCACCGGGCAGGTTGAAGCGCCCGTCATAGCGCGTACCGTCTGGCATGGTGGCCCCTTTCAGGCGGCTGGCGCTGTTCAGTTGCCCCGGCGAAAGCGTCCGGATCCCGTCCAGATTGGCCCCCTGCAGGTAGGTTCCGTTCAGCACCGCATAGGCCAGCACCGCGCCGCGCAGGTCCGCGCCGACGAGGTGCGCCCCACTCAGGTTCGCCCGCCCCAGGTGTGCGCCACGCAGGTTCGCCTTGTAAAACTGCACCCCTACGAGATGCGCTCCGGTCAGGTCGGCGTTCTGCAGGTCAGCTCCGTTCAGTGTCGCGCGCTCCAGTGATCCGTCGAGCAGCCAGCCGAGTGCGCGCATCTCCTCCGCCGCCCGGATCGCTTGCGTGTTCACTGTACTGCCCAGTGCCCGCAGCAAGGATTCGCGGTGCAGGGCGGCCTTCTCCTCAGCCTTGCGGGCTTCCTTCGCTGCCGCGCTCTCCTCGGCCTCACGTTCCTTGCGGGTGACGATCAGCACCTCGATCAGCACGAACGTCAGGAATGCGCCGAGCATCTCGGTGCTGATACCCTGCAGGAAGCCCTCGCCCCATTCGAGCAGGTTCCCTCCGGCGACCAGCGCGGTGGCGATCGAGCCAGCCGTCGCACCGATGGCCATACCGACCAGGATCAGCCCCACGTCTCGATTACGAATGTTGTAAACCCGCTCGACCAGCCGTTTGAACACGTGCCCCTCCACCGCTTGCCTGTCACCGGCTTCCGATTCAACCCTGAACCCACTCCGAACGCAAACGGGCTGGCTCCGGGGTGACATGTGACAGCGTAATTTTCAGCGACCGGGTGTATGATTGCTCTGTCATCTGGATGAATACAGTAAAGCAGAGGAAGAAGGGTGTCAGAAATGAGAAACAGAACCCTGCGGTTGATCGTTGTGCCCGGTATGCTGGCTCTCGCGGTGCTGGCCTGCAACATGCCCGGCACCGGGGGTGCTCCCACCGAGACGCCCAGCCCGGTCCCTACGCTGGATGAAGCCGCGATGATTACCCTGACCCCGGCTACGCCGACCCCGACTACCGCGCCTCCGCCAACGGCGACGCCGAACAACGCACCACCGACCGCCACCGCAACCAGCCTGCCGGGCGTGACCCCGTCGGCGACATCCTGCACCTACAACGCGAGCTTCGTGACAGACGTCAACGTGCCCGACGGTACCGTAATCGCCCCCGGGCAGCAGTTCGATAAAACATGGCGCATGAAGAGTGAAGGCTGCGCCGCCTGGCCTTCCGGGACGCAGTTGACCTTCGTCCGTGGCGACCAGATGGGCGGGGCGAACGTCTCTGTCTCCGCCCCGGCGATTGGCGGCACGACGGACATCACCGTGCGCTTTACCGCGCCGACCGCGCCGGGCACGTATCGCAGCTTCTGGCAGCTTCAGGGCGGGGGTGTGCGCTTCGGCACGGAAATCTACGTCGAGATCAAGGTCGAGGGTACAGCGGCGACGGCTGCTCCTACCGCCGTGCCTACCGGCTCCGGGAGCTCGGATGTGACCATCACCACCGTGGCGTGGAATTCCGCGCTGGCGTTTGAAGCCAACAGTTTTAACGTGATTGTGACTATCAAGAACCAGGGCACGGGCAATGCGCCCGCCTTTGACGCGAAAGCGGAATTCCAGGGGCAGAGCGCGGTCACTAAACAGGTGCCGGCCCTCGCGGCGGGCGCATCCTATGACCTGGTGATCCCGGTGACCTACGCGACCAAAGGCACCTACAGCTACACCTTCACGCTTGACCCGGCCAACACGGTCAGTGAGTCCAACGAAGGCAACAACGCCTACTCCTCCAGCGGATCAGGTGCACCGGTGCTCAAAGTCTACAAACTCACCGTAGACAAAGTCGGCAATACGACCATGGCAGCAAGCTCCTGCTTTGACATCGACGCGGGGGCGGCGGCCGCCTGTGGCAGCGCTGATATATCGTGGTCGTCTCTGAGCCGCCTGGAGTCGTTC
>JADZAD010000119.1 GCA_020852775.1 Anaerolineae bacterium | reverse complement strand
GTGGGCCGCAGCCATACGGCCAGCCACAGGGTCAGCGTCGTGACGACCAGCACCGCTGTGCCGATCCAGTAGGAGGTGACATAGCTGCCGCTGGTGTCGAACATCCGGCCTGAGAGCCACGGCAGGTAGGCCGCGCCAATCGACATCGCCGCCCCCATTGAGCCGCTGATCGCGCCCATCGACGGGCCGGGGAAGAGATCGCTTGCGGTAGCCATTAACAGCGAGGCGCGTGTGCCCTCGGCCAGCCCGGCCAGCATTGCGTACAGGTATAGCACGGAGACGGGTGTGCCCGGGTGCAGCGTAGCGAAGATCACGAAGCCGCCGAGGATGCACACCGAGCCGAAGGTGAAGAGCGCGGGCCGCCCGACACGGTCAGACAGCCAGCCACTGACGACGTAGGCCACACCCAGTACCAGCCCGGAAACGCCCAGTACATTCGAAGCCAGCGCCTGGTCAAAGCCGGCATCCGCGAAGACCGTCACCTGCGGCAGGGTGAGCATCCGCAGCGGGCCCATCGAGCCCAATCCGGACGCAAACACCAGCCAGAAAGATGGGGTTCTCAGCGCCTGCCAGAGCGTCCAGGTGCCAGTGTTCAGGAAACGCCCGGTGGGCAGGCCAGCTTCCGCGTCACCGTCCGGGTGCAGACCGATCTGCTCCGGGCGGTCATGCAGCAGCAATGAGAGCGGCACGATCAGAGTGACTAACCCGGCCAGCCCGACAAACGCCCAGCGCCAACCAAAATCACGAATTAGCCAGCCGGTCAATGGCACGAAGGCCGCCACCCCGAGGCCAATCCCGGCGAACGCCAGCCCGACGGCGATCCCACGCTGCCGCCTGAACCAGCGGGACACCAGCGCAGAAGCCTGCCCCAGACCAAGGCCGGTTACGCCGAGGCCGCCGATCACACCCCACGAGACGGAGAGCGCGAGCAGGCTGTTCGAACGGCTGCTCAGCAGCATCCCGGTGGCGGCGAGCACCGCGGCAATGCTGAAACTCAGGCGCACACCGAAGCGATTGATGAGCAGACCAATGGCCGTTGAAGTCAGGGCGAATACGACCATGCTCGTGGTGAATATCAGCGACGTGTCCGCACGAGTCCAGCCGAAATCCGTGAGGAACGCGTCGTAGAACAGCGTGAACGACTGCCTTACGGCGAAAATGAGCGGGAGGATACCCGCACAGGCCGCGACCACCAGCCATCCGTAGAACAGCCGGGGCTTCGCCGCCAGGTTCGTTGAGGTTGCATCAGTGTGTGCCATGCTGCCAGCATACCCTGCGCGGCAGGTTCCGGACAGGGGGAATGTCACCCCGCAGCGGGCCGGTTGTCATCGGTCGGGGATTGGTAGGGATTTCCGTTCCTGCGGTACACTCGCGGGCAGACATGAAAGGGAAGTCGCTGATGAACGGGGTTTTCAATCGATTGTTACGGCTGACAGGTGTTGTGCCGGTGCTGATGCTGGCTGTGCTGGCTTGCAACGCAGGTAATCCAGCAGGATCTGCCAACGCAACCCCCACGATTGAGCGCACGCCGATCCCGACGCTGACCAGCCTGCCAACGACCACACCGACCCTGCCCCCCACGGAGACGCCGGTACCCACGCAGGTTCCGCCAACCGAGGCCCCGGCGACTGCGCTACCTGCCTCTGGCAGTACCACGAGTTTCTCCGCGGTATTCGTCTCAGATGTGACTGTACCGGATGGCACCAGCTTTGCGCCGGGCGAGAGCTTCAACAAGACATGGCGGCTGCGGAACAACGGCTCCGCAGCGTGGACGCAGGGGACAAAACTTACCTTCGTCCGGGGACAGCAGATGGGCGCCCCGGCCTCCGTAGCGGCCCCGGCCACCGGCCCGGGCTCCAATGCGGACATCACGGTGGGCTTTACTGCCCCTGCAACTCCCGGTACGTATGAAAGCGTGTGGCAGCTCCGCACCACGGAAAATCAGTCCTTTGGCGCCGAGATCTTTGTCAAGATCACGGTCGCGGCAGCCAGCGGTGGGTCGTCCGGCGGGTCAGGCAGCGGCCAGGGGATCGACCTGATCGTTTCTGAACTGGTGGTTGGCTCGCCACTGCCCTATACGCAGGAGCCAATCGACGTGCGTGTGGTTGTACAGAACAAGGGTACGGTTGAAGCGCCAGCCAGCCGTGTGCGCTTACGGATCACTGGTGAATTCGGCGAAAACAAATATGACCTGCCCGCGATCCCGCCGGGCGAGACCCGCGAGATTGCGGTAAGCGTGACCTTCAAGGCAACGGGCGAGGTGGAGTTCCTCGCGTCGGCGGACATCGATGAGCAGGTCAGTGAAAGTGATGAGGCGAATAACTCGGTGGCCGTGCGCCGCACGGTCGGGACGGCCACGCTGCACAAAGAAGGGGCCTTCAGCGTGCCGCCGGGCGAGTGTTTCGACTTCGACGTGTACGGCGGATTGAGCGGCTGTGGCGGATCCGAACTGGATTATGAGTGGCGCGGCGATCGTACCCTGCGCCGCCAGAACACCGCGGTATTCACCGTTCATGGCTTTTTCAAGCCGGGGCTGGAGGAATGCCGCCAGTATAACCTCGGCGCGGTGGATTACATCTCGCTCAGCGAGATTCCTAACGGTACTTACGTCTGTATGCGCACTACTGCCAACCGTACCGGCTGGTTCCGCGTAATCGACAACGGATCGACACTGAAGCTGGAATTCAAAGTGTGGAATGTCGCGTACTAGAAGCGGTTAGCTAACGGCTGATTGCGATACGGTGCAGGTAATGAGCCATTGTCCAGCGGCAAGGATGGCGTCCATGTACAAAAGGCTTTCTCGCCTCTCTCCATATTCACTGTGCCCTGCGCCATCCGAACAGGGCACGGGTAGACACATTGTCTTTCTGGATTTCAGCTAACGGCTAACGGCTGTTCTCTTATGACCAGGATCATCCTCGATGTAGATACCGGCACCGATGACGCCGCCGCGATCATGTTCGCGGCGCTGCACACCGGGCTGGAACTGGTCGCGTTGACGACGGTCAACGGCAATGTGCCGCTGGACTACACCACTGACAACACCCTGCGTATTGTGGACTTCCTTGGCCTGTCGGCCCCGGTCTATGCGGGGATGCCCGCGCCGCTCGTCCGGCCCAACCCGACGCGCCGCCCGGAGTCATTCCCCACGCCGAGCGTGTGGGGCGATACGCTCGACCTGCCGCCTGCCCACTCCAGTCCGCGTCCTGCCCACGCGGTGGACTTCCTGATCGAGTACTACATGGGGCCGGCTGGGCCGGAGACGATCCTTGTCGGGCTGGGCCCGCTGACGAACATCGCGGCGGCGTTGAAGAAGCAGCCGCACCTCACCCGGCGCATACCCGCGCTCTATGTGATGGGAGGAGGGCACGCTGCCGGCAATGTTGACAGCGCCCCCGGCAGCGAATTCAACATCTGGGTCGATCCGCATGCGGCGGCGGTGGTATTCGCCAGCGGCATCGAGCGGATCGCCCTCTTCCCACTCGATGCGACACACCGCGCCTGCGTCACCCCGGCGGACTGCGACGCGCTGGAGCAGGCCGGAACCCCGGTGGGGCAGGCCGCGGCTCGCTTTCTGCGCAAGCGTATTCATGCCTACAACATGGTGCAGCCGCTGGAGCGGCCCGATACCGCGCCCGTACATGATGCACTGACGGTCGCAGCGATCGTCGAGCCAGGGCTGGTACAGACCGAACATCTCTATGTCGATGTCGAGGTGATCCCCGGGTTGGCCTTCGGGCGCACGATGATCGACGTGCTGCGGCGGGGCAACCAGCGACCCAATACGCAAGTTGCACTGGGGGCTGACGAGGCGGCATTCATCTCACTTCTGCGGCGCGTACTGGGCGCGGCGCAGCAGGCTTAACCCTAGCCCTCGACTTCAGCCTGTCTCACCAGAGCGTCACGCCTATTCTGAAAGAGTGCGGGTACTTCTCAACTCTGTGTGCTTTGTCGTATAATGAAACGGTAGCCTGCAACCTGTACATCCCATCTCACCACCCGGTTCGTCCTGGAAAGCCATCCGTAGCGACGATTCTCTCTCATGTCCATCAGGGAATTCACCGGGCAGGCCTGAAGGCATCATTACATGTCCGGACAGGCGCGCCGGCCCGTAAGGGCCAGTCCGCAATGCCCCTGAGAGCCGCTGCCGAAGCGACTCCCTGCTGTTTGTCGTCTGGTCTTCTTCCCATACCTGTTAAGGAGAAACACGAATGCCACAGAAGATTATTCTCGATGTCGATACCGGGACGGATGATGCCGTTGCGCTGATGTGCGGTGCGCTCCATCCAGGGCTGGAACTGGTTGCCGCGACCACCGTTAACGGTAACGTGCAGGTCGAGTACTGCACCGCGAACACGCTGCGCGTCTTTGACTACATCGGGGTGAATATCCCGGTCTATGAGGGCATGTCCTCACCGCTCGTCCGTCCGGACTTCCCGATCCCGCGGAGGATCATCGACGGGGACGAGGAGACTTCGATGCACGGGAAGTATCTGGGCATCCCTGCGGAGAAGTCCGTGAAGCAGAGCCAGCACGCGGTGGACTTCCTGATTGAGTACTACATGAGCGGCGCAGGTGACGATACCGTGCTGGTGC
>JADZAD010000118.1 GCA_020852775.1 Anaerolineae bacterium | reverse complement strand
GCCGCCAGAAGCTGCAGGAGCATGGCGACAACGTCCTGATGGTCAAGGCAGACGCCGAGGGCAGCATCCTGTGGGTGACCTCGCTGGCGATGTACCTCCCGCGCCCCTTCAATCCGACGATCCTGGGGATCGAATAGCGCCCACTTCTTCTATATAAGGAGCCCTTCCGTGTCTGATCGGGAGTATGATCTGGTCTCCGTGATGGCTGTTCCGGTTGATCTTGTGCTCAGATTGCAGGACAGCGGCTGGCCCGCGGTCGGCAAGAATGGGCTGGTTGAATACCTCGGCCATCTGCCTGGCGGCCCGCCTTCAAATATGTCCAGCGCCGCCGCCCGCCTTGGCCTGAAGACCGCCCATGTGGCGAAGATACGCCCCGGTGATACTGCCCGCATCATCCTCGATGACTTCGAGCGTACCGGTGTGTCCACGGAATTCATCCAGGTCAGCGAGGACGCCCCCTATGCCTTCACCGTCGTCGTGATCTTCCCGAACGGTGACCGCTCGATCCTGGTGCCGCTGATCAACTGGACGGATGTCGATATGGCTAACGCCCGGCAGGCCATCGCCCGTGCGCGCTACGTCACAACCCTGCCGATGTTCTTCGACCTGTTCCTTGACCTTGCCCGCGCTGCGCAGGAGGCCGGCTGCAAGGTCTTCGTGGACGTGGATCAGGGTATGCTCAACGGGCAGGGGCAGCTCGACCAATTGCTCGCCGTCAGCGACATCGTCTCGTTCAACCAGCATGGCTTTGAGATGTACTGCGGCGGCGCGCCCACCTTCGAGCGGATGCGCCCGCTGCTCGATAGAGGGCCGGAGGTGATCGTTGCTACCCGCGCCGAGCACGGCTCGATCGCTGTCTCGCGCACCGAGGAGGCGGATGTCCCGGGCTTCCGGGTAGACGTAGTCGATACGACCGGGGCGGGGGATAACTTCAACGCGGGCTTCCTCGCGGCGACGGTGCGCGGTATGCCGCTCGCGGAGCGCCTGCGCTTCGCCAACGCCACTGCCGCGATCAAGGTCATGGGGCTGGGGGCACGCAGCGTCGCGGAAAACACAGATGCCGTAATGCGCTTTATCGCCGATCATCCGCAAGGGTGATCGCTGAACATTCACAGGGATGATCTCCAATGGACGAACGCCGCTATGACGTAGTAGCGATCTCAGCCGTGCCTGTTGATCTCGTGCTGAAGATGGTCGATAACGATTGGCCGCCCATCGGTAAGAATGGGCTGGTGGAGTACGTCGGGCATCTGCCCGGCGGCCCGCCTGCGAACATGGTCAGTGCCGCCGCGCACCTCGGCCTGAAGACGGCGCACGTGGCCATCGTCCCGGCGGGCGATGACGCGCAGCGCGTGATCAGCGAGTTCGAGAAGCACGGTGTCTCGACTGAGTTCATCCAGGTTCAGGAGGGAGTACCCCACGCCTTCACCGTGGTGGTTATCTTCCCGCATGGCGAGCGCTCGATCCTGATCACCGACTCAAAATGGCGCGGCTACGACCCCGATATGGCCCGACAGGCGCTCTCACAGGCGCGTTTCTTTACCACCATGCCGGGCAACCTCGAGTACTTCTTCGAGCTCGCCGCCATTGCGCGCTCCCATGGCACCGGTGTGCTGGCGGACGTCGATCACGGCACGATCAAGGATGGCCGTGAGCTTGACCGATTGCTGGCGGCTGTCACAATCATGTCGTTCAACCAGTACGGCTTCGAGTCCTACATCGGCGCGAAGCCGACCTTCGACACCATGCGCCCGCTGCTCGACAAAGGCCCGGAAGTGATCGTCGTCACCCGCGCCGGAGAGGGCGCGATCGCCGTCACACGGGACGAACTGGCGGAGCACCCCGGCTTTCGTGTCAGCATGGTCGATACCACCGGAGCGGGGGATAACTTCAATGCAGGCTTCCTGACCGCCACCCTGCGCGGCATGCCGCTCGCGGAGCGCCTGCGCTTCGCCAACGCCGCCGCCGCGATCAAGGTAGGCAAGCTGGGCCCGCGCAGTTCCGCTGAGAGCTTCGATGAGGTGATGCGGTTCATCGCCGCACACAGCTAGTGTCCAAAGTGCAGGGCCTTCACAGGAGGTGAGTGGTGGCTGACCGCAAATATGATGTCGTGGCAATTATGTCCGTCCCGGTCGATCTCGTGCTGAAGATGGTCGATAACGACTGGCCCGCGGTCGGTAAGAACGGACTGGTTGAGTACATCGGGCATCTGCCGGGCGGCCCACCGGCGAACATGGTCAGCGCGGCCTCGCACCTTGGACTCAAGGCGGCACACGTCGCCATCGTTCCGGCGGGCGACGACGCGACGCGGGTGCTCACGGAGTTCGAGAAGCATGGCGTCTCGACGGAGTTCATCCAGGTAAAGGAAGGTGTGTTCCATTCCTTCACTGTAGTTGTGATCTTCCCCAACGGTGAGCGGTCGATCCTCGTGCCGCGGGTGAACTGGCTGGGCTACGACCCGGAGGTAGCGCACCGCGCACTGGCACAGTCGCGTTACTTCACCACCATGCCCAACAACCTCGACGCCTTTCTCGATCTGGCACGGGCCGCCCGTGCCGCAGGCACAGGCGTGCTGGCCGACATCGACCGGGGGACGCTCAAGGAGCCTGAGCGGTTGAATGAGCTGGTCTCCGCCTGTACGATCGTTTCGTTCAACCAGTACGGTTTTGAGACCTATCTGGGTGTGAAGCCGACCTATGAGACGATGAGCCCGCTCCTCGACCTCGGCCCGGAGGTCGTCGTCGTCACCCGCGCCGGGGAGGGCTCGATCGCCGTTACCCGCGATGAGCAGGCGGAGGTGCCGGGTTACAGGGTCAACGTGGTCGATACGACCGGGGCGGGGGACAACTTTAACGCAGGTTTCCTCACCGCCACCCTGCGCGGCTTCCCCCTCAAAGAGCGCCTGCGCTTTGCCAATGCTGCCGCCGCGATCAAGGTCGGCAAGCTGGGCCCGCGCAGTTCTGCCGAGAACTACGACGAGGTCATTCGCTTCATGGCCGATCACTCTGGCGGGTAGGTGCTCCATCTGCAGCTTGCGGCGGGCTTGATCCAGTGCCTGTGCTGAGAGACGATCTGGGGGCGCGTTCCAGCATGGAACGCGCCCTTTACGTCAGGTGCGGATGAGTGGGAGTAATACCGGATGAAGGCATTCTTACGAATACTGGCTTATATCGTGGGTGGGCTTGCCGCGCTGCTGGTTCTGCTGGTGGGGGGCTTCGCCGCTGCTATCGCCATTGATGCGCGCTCCGGGCGCAGCGCCTCGGATTACGCTAACGCCAGTTTCACGGCGGCAGACGGGACGACCGTCGCCGCCTATCTTGCGCAGCCGGAAGGTGTGGGGCCGTACCCTGCCGTACTGATGGTACACGAATGGTGGGGCATGAACCGTGAGATTACCGAACTGGCGGACGCGCTCGCGGCGGAGGGCTACGCGGTCATGGTGGTCGATACCTATCGCGGCGCGACTACCGCGCTGGTGCCGCGTGCGCTCTACCTGCGTATCACCACTGATACTGACCGCGTGGACTTGGACATGCAGGCCGCCTATGAGTGGCTGGTTACCCGTCCGGGCGTCGATGCTGCACGAGTCGGTGTGATCGGTTTCTGCTACGGGGGTGGGGTGGCGCTGCGCCATGCCACACAGAACCCCGCCATCGACGCCGTCGTGAACCTGTACGGTGACACCATCAGCGACCCGGCACGCTTCGGCGCCCTGCTGGAGAGCCGTGCCCCGGTGCTGGGTATCTTCGGTGAGGCCGATCAGAACATCCCCGTCGAGGAGGCGGAAGCGTTCGAGGCGGCTCTTGTGGCTGCTGAACTGCCGCATACTGTGACCATTTACCCCGGAATGCCCCATGCCTTTGTCCAGCCGGACAGCATCACCGAGCCCGGTGAGCCACAGAAGGCATGGCAGCAAATCCTCGACTTCTTCGACGCGAACCTGTAACGCGTGCCGCTGTGGGGCCTCCCGCCGGGTTTGTGCTACACTCCCCGGCGGGAGGCAATGCGGATCTGATGGAACTTGAAACCACCGCCGGTTCAAGCCTGCTTTCCGGTCTGGCCGCGCTGTCTGGCCGGCTCGTTGAGCGTACCCATGCGCTTGAGGCCCGCCTCGGGTCGCTCGGTGAGTGGCTGAACTCGCCGGAAGACGGGGAAGGCGTCGCGGCGCGTATTATCTTTCTGGCGCTGGTCTTTGTCGGGGCGGTTGCCCTGACCGTTGGTGGCTGCCTGGCGATCTTCATGCTGTCCAACGCGGTCCGCGTGGCCGAATGCCTGGCCTCTGGTGCGGTTCCGTGTCCGTTCTTCATCGAGTACTAATTCTTCTGGATAGACCATGACGCGCACCCGCTATATCACTCTGGCGCTGCTGATCCTGCTGGCTTTCCTCGCGTTGCGCTGGGCCAGCCTCTGGGCGTTGCCCCCGTTTGTTGATGAGGTGAACGGCATCAACTGGTCACGTGATATCCTGATCGGCTATCCGTTTGAGGCACTGCCCCACGCCCGCTGGCTGGATACGGCGATCTGGTCGCTCTTTGAGCCGCGAGGCCCGCAGACCCTGTTCGTGACGCGGGGCGTCACCGCGCTGCTGGCGGCTTTCTCCTGCGCTGCGGCGATCGCGCTGGGCCGGGCCGTGGCGAGGCGGCGGGCCGGGCTGCTCGCGGGGCTGGCCTATCTGCTGCTGCCCGCCTCGGCTTTCTTTGACCGGCAGGCGCTCTCCGACCCGCTGATGGCGGTCTTCGGGGCGCTGCTGCTGGTCGTCTCGCTGTGGCTGGCCCGTCGGATTGAACCGCCACGCCGATCTGTACTGTCCCTGATGGCGCTGGCGGGGCTGCTGCTCGCCGCCGCCATCCTGACGAAATTCTCCGGGGCATTCTACGCGCTCGCGCCTGCCCTCGCGGTGCTGCTGCTCACCCCCCCGCGTGGCTGGCCGCGTGGGGCCGCAGCCGTGGTGGGCCTGGGCCTGCTGGCAGGGGCGCTTGTGCTGGCAGTGTTCCTTATTGCGGATCGCTACCTGGAGCCTTACCAATCGATCGTCAACCCCGGCTACAACTGGTCCTGGCGGGAGGCGGCGGGCGCATCCGCGGATTCCGCCGCTGGCGAGCGCGTGCGTTATCTCGGCTCGCAGGTGGCGCTCAAGCTGAGTTACTACATTACCCCGCCGATGCTTATCGCGGTGCTGGCATCGCTGGCCGCGTTCACCTGGCCTCATGGAGATCGCCGTCCGCTGCTCTGGCTGTGGCTGGCGGGGCTGGGGCCGTTCGCTGCATTGACGCTGGTGGTCGGGGTGCTGCCCGGGCGCTACCTGACATTCGCCGCGCTGCCTCTGGCGGCGCTGGCCGGGGTCGGGCTGGCCGCGCTCTGGCGCGTCCGGGCGCTGCCAGGATGGGGCCGCACGGCGTTGATCGCGTTGGCGCTGCTCTGGCCTGCCGTACTGAGCCTCGGGCTGACCTTTCGCCCGGAGGCCACCGCTGTGGCCCCGCTCAACCCGATGCCCCCGGACGAATATCTCGATTACGTCAGCAGCAGCGCGAGCCGTGGAGGGATGCTGCCCCGGCTGCGCCGCGACCTGCTGGCGCTCTATGCACGGCAGGACTCACCGCTGCATCTGGTCTACAGCGGCCCGATTGACCGTGACCTGCAGATGATCTGGGGCGGGTACACCGGGATGCTGATCGCGTATGACGGCTCGCCGGATCAGGAGGCGCAGATCGCGCGCTGGCTGGCCGATGGCGGACGGGTGGCTTTTGTGGGCGGCCTTACCCAACCCGCCGCCCCCTATGGTGCGGTACTCACGGATGTGGCTGAATACGCTGGCCCGGAAGCTGCTTACCACCTGCGCCTGCTTCGTGATCCCGGTGCGTCTCTGCGTTTCGCCATGTTCCGTGAGGTTTTCGGTGACCCGTTCGCACTGGAGCCGGACTACCGGGCGCTGGCGGCCCATCCGGCGATCGGCTCCGGGCCGGTGCTCGTCTATCCGCCGCACCAGGCGGACGTGCTCGTGCCGCTGCTCGGTGAACGGGTCATCCCGCTGGCCGCGGACTGGCCGCTGGAACTCGCCGAGGTTGAGGCGAGCGTCAGCCAGGCTCGGACCGGCAACCCCCGGCTGGCAGTCATTTTCTGGAACGAAGGGGCGGGTGACCCGGATCGGCGGGTCGAGAGCTGGCTGAACACACACCTCTACCGCCTGCGCGAAGAGTGGGTCGGGCCGCTGCGCGTCGTGACCTATGCCGCGCCGCCCTCAGAGCCTGCGCTCATGGAGTCCGGGGTCGGGTTCGGCGGGCTGATGCGCCTTGAGCGTGCCGGGTACGCCCTGCTGGACGCCGCCGGAGAGCAGGCCGTGGTGCTGCGGCTGGAGTGGCGGGCCATCGCCACGATCAGTGCGAGCTACAAAACGGTGACGTTCATCCAGGATGAGGAAGGGCAGACGCTGACACAGTCTGATCTTGTCCCGGTGGCCTTCCTGCGCCCGACGGCGTCATGGGCGGTGGATGAGCAAATCATCGATCAGTACGCCGTGCCACTCCCGGCTGGCCTGCCCGCAGGGACGTATACGATCCGGCTGGGGGTGTACGACGAAGCCACACTCATACGTCTGCCGCTCGAAACAGAGGGTGCACCGGATACGCTGGTGCTGGGCACCTTCGTGGTGACGCAGGACTGAGTTACTCGTAGCGCAGTGCCTCGACGGGCTGAAGCTGCGTGGCGCGCAGCGCAGGGTAGAAGCCGCCGACCAGCGCCAGCAGCAGCGCCACGCCCAGCGCCCGCGCGATATTGGCGGCTGTCCAGGCGATCTTCACCGACTCGTCGTT
>JADZAD010000117.1 GCA_020852775.1 Anaerolineae bacterium | reverse complement strand
TCCACATTCTCATCGGCGTAGCGCAGGTTGCTGTCGATCGTCCCGGTGAAGAGCAGGCCCTTCTGCGGGATGTAGCCGATCCGCCGGTGCAGATCCGCCTGCGAGACCTCGCGCACGTCCATACCATCGATCAGGATCGAGCCACTGGTGACGTCGTAGAAGCGCGGGATCAGGTTGATTACCGTGGACTTGCCGGAGCCCGTCGAGCCGATGATTGCGGTCGTCTGGCCGGGCTGCGCCGTGAAATTGATCTGGTGCAGCACGTCCTCCTCCGCATGCGGATAACGGAACGATACACCGCGGAACTCGACCGTACCGCGGAACGGCTCCGGGAAGGCCTTCGGCTGCGGCGCATCCTGGATCGCAGGCGTGACGGCCAGCACTTCGGCGATACGGTCGGCGCTCACCGAGGCGCGCGGCAGGATGATGAACATGAACGAGATGAACAGGAAGGACATCACGATCTGCATCGCGTACTGCATGAAGGCCATCATGTCCCCGACCTGCAATTGTGATTCCGCGACAAGGTGCGCGCCAACCCAGATGATCGCCACCGACATGCCATTCATGATCAGCATCATCAGCGGCATCATCGAGGCCATGACACGGTTGACGAACAGGTTCATATCCGTCACATCACGGTTCGCCTGGTCGAAGCGGTCTTCCTCGAAGCGCTGGGTGTTGAAGGCGCGGATGACCATCATCCCGGATAGGTTCTCACGGGTGACGAGGTTCAGCCGGTCGATCAGCGTCTGGATTACCCGGAAGCGCGGCAGGGTCGCGGAGAAGGTCACGACGATCAGGCCGATCAGCACGAGCACCGCCAGCGCGATGATCCACGACATCGACGGGCTCTTGCCCACGGCGCGGATCACGCCACCGACACCCATGATCGGCGCGAAGAACAGCATCCGCATCGCGATCATTACCGTCATCTGAATCTGCGTCATGTCGTTGGTCGAGCGCGTGATCAGCGACGCGGTCGAGAAGCGGTCGAACTCCGTGCTGCTGAAGCTCGACACCTTGCGGAACACGTCATGCCGCAGGTCCCGCGTGACGCCAGAGGCGGTACGCGCCGAGAGGAAGCCCACAGTGACAGTGGAGAGCCCGGAGATCATCGTGATCCCCAGCATCAGCAGGCCGATGTTGATGATATAGCGGTTCTGCATCCGGTCGGTGTCCACGCCAAGCGCGCTGTACTCCGCTTTGACTACCCGCGTCGCTGACTGGATGATGAGCTTCTCTCCCATGGTGTCGAAGCGCGAGTTGATCTGCTCCATCATCGGCTCAAGCTGCGCGGGCGGAAGCATCGGGATCACGCTGAAGAGATCCATCCCCGGCGGGATGCGCGAGAGGTCGTTTATGCCCATCTCGGCGGCTTTGGCCGGGTCGGCAATGGCCTGTTCCAGCCCGGAGACGATCAGCAGGGCCTTCGCCATGATCGGGTTGAGGGTGCTGATCGCGTCGCGGTCAGCGTCATTCAGGATATACACCGGCTGGTCAGCCAGTGCCGGGTAGTCCTTCACAAGCTGGTCGTAGTCCGCCGTGTTCTGGTCAACCAGCGTATAGTTGTCGAGGACGGTCTGCCTGTCCTCAGCGGAGAGGAACAGCACGACTCGATCCATCTCGCTCTGGCGGATGGCCTTCGGCACGGCGTTCTCCACACCGCCCTGCTGGATGCCGTCGTTGACGATCTTCGACATGTAGTCCGGAAGAGAGAGATCCGCCATCGCCTGGATAAACAGCAGAAAGACGGCCATCACAATCAGGCCGGTATAGGGTTTCAGATACCTGAGAATTCTTGTCATAGTCCTGCTCGATTTCTGATCGGGTAATTACTCATCACATTCCGCCTTGCCGGGTGTCACGCCGTGCAGAAACAGCCGCTCGATGCTCGCCATCACCCCGTCCAGTCCGGCAGGGTTTGCCTCCACCTCCGCCCGGATGTGCGGGTTGTGCAGCAGCCACTGCAGGCTGAGAAGTGAATGCAGCACCAGCGCGGTAGGCATGTCGGGGGCGATCGAGCCCTCGGCGCGGGCCTGCTCGATCAGCGTGATGATGTGCCTGTGTACACGCTGCCGCTGTTCCTCTACCTCCGGCCGGGCACGCACTACCGTCCAGAGCATGTCCGGGCGCATCCCGGCGACCATGTTGCCAGCGGCGCGCCGCTGAGTGACCGTCCAGCGGATCAGCGCGATGATGCGCTCGATCGCCGGGCCGGTCAGCGGCTCAGTGAGGAAGGCCTCGGTGCCGCGCAGCACCCGGATGAACACCTCCGCCGCGAGGTCCTCCTTGCTGCGGAAGTGTTGGTAGAGCGTTGGTTTGGAGATCCCGACCACGTCGGCGAGATCGTCCATGTTCAGGTTGGCGTAGCCGCGCTCCGCCAGCAGCGCCTCCGCGGCAGCGACGATCTCATCCTCACGCCGCCGCCGCGCTCGTTCCTTGAAAGTCTCTTTGCTCATGCGGGTTATCCTGACATGAATCCTACTCCGATGTCATCTATTTTAACTCGTGAGTAAGAACATACTACGCACAAGTAAGACATTACAAGACAGAAAGCATGCCGGAGTATAAACAAGCGTTGCGCTGTCCGGCAGCGCGGCCCGCGTGATCACCTCGCGGCAGATCTCGCTATACTCATGCATTATCGCAAGCGAGTTGACCGGCAAGGAGAACCATGAGCCGAAATGAAGTAACGACACTGGCGGGGGGCTGCTTCTGGTGCCTGGAAGCGGTCTACGACCAGCTAGAGGGGGTGCTGGACGTGGTATCGGGGTACGCCGGGGGCCATGTGCATAATCCCACCTACGAGCAGGTATGTTCTAAGACGACCGGGCATGCCGAAGTCGTGCAGATCACCTTCGACCCGGATGTAGTGAGCTTCACCGACCTGCTCGACGTGTTCTTCACGATCCACGACCCGACCACGCCGAACCGGCAGGGCGCGGATGTCGGCCCGCAGTACCGCTCGGCGATCTTCTTCCACACGCCAGAGCAGCAGGCGGCGGCGCTCGCCAAGATCGCGGAGTACAACGGGCGCGCGCTGTGGCCCGCCCCAATCGTCACCGAGGTTACGCCCATCAGCAACTACTTCCCGGCGGAAGACTACCACCAGGAGTACTTCGCACGGAACCCCTACCAGGGGTACTGCATGATGGTCGTCGCGCCAAAGGTGGCGAAGTTCCGCAAGCTGTATTTCGAGCGGCTGAAGAAGTCCGCGCTGATTTCCTGATCTGAGCCTGTCCGATCCACTACGGGAGCCGCACCATGCCAACGTCCGCTGAACGCAACGCTATGATCGCCGACCTGCGCGCCCTGCCCGGCCAGCTCGAGGCGCTGGTCTCCGGGCTGAGCGAGGCACAACTGACCACGCACTATCTGCCAGACGAATGGACGGTCGCGCAGAACATCCACCATCTGGCCGACTCGCACATGGTCAGCTTCACACGGATGAAGCTCATCCTGACCGAGGACAACCCGACGCTGAAGTCATACTCGCAGGACGGCTGGGCCGCGCTGCCCGACGCAACCCACACGCGCCTGAGCGAATCAATCACCCTGCTGCGCGCCCTGCATACGCGCTGGGCCACGCTCTTTGAGAGCCTGACGGAAGAGCAGTGGGCACGTACCGGTGTGCGTGACGACGGGCGCGTGAGTTCGCTCGATGACGTACTGCGCATCTACTCGAACCACGGCAAGTCGCACATGGACCAGATCCGCAAAACGCTGGCCGCCGCACCGAAATAGCCGGGCAACTGCCTGTTCCTCTCGGTTTGCCTGCGCAGAAGCCTGGCCGTTGTGGTCAGGCTTCTGCGCTGTTCGCTTTCTGTCCTCCCTCGGAATCCGCCGCCACTGACGCCTCCGGCACTGCAACCTCTGAGGAGCCACTCACGAGCAGCAAGCGATCGAGCAGCCGTGCCTGAAAGATTCCGTAGGACAGCATATAGAAGATGAACCCCGGCAGCAGTACCAGTACCAGGGCGATCGGCAGCCCGGGAAAACCCATGAAATCAAGAGATGCCTGCAGCACATACAGATGCAGCGGCTGCTCATCAGGCGTGCGAGTGACGAGCAGCGGCATCAGCAGGCCGCGGGCGCGCAGCATAATCGCCACGAGCGTGAGCAGCGCCGTCAGCCACAGAGACGGGATCACTATCGTCCTGAAGAAGGCCCGGATAGCCGGCCCGCCAACTGCCTTCGCCTGCTCGTACAGAGGCAGCCGCCCTTTAAAGTACAGCACCAGCACGACCATGATCGGCACGCTGATCCACAGCGGGCGGATCTGCGCGAGGAACGTGCCAAGCTGCTCGGCTTCACGCAGGCGGTTGAACAGCGTGAGGCTCAACGGACTGACGGTGAGGAACAGCCACGGCGCGAAGAGCAGCAGCAGCCAGTCGCTGTACTTCCCCAGCGGACGCAGTGCTCCGATACCCAGCGCGGCAAGGTACGTCAACGGAAGCTGAAACAGCAGAACCGGGATTGCCGGGAGAAGTGAACCGTTCACCAGCATCAGCCGCAGGTAATCCGCCGACTCCGTGAAGGTTCGTGGCACGAGGCGGGACATACTCAACGCACCACCCAGTGCGATCGGCATCGGCAGCACAGCGACAACGCATGCACCGGCCAGGCACAGTACGGTCAGCGCCAGCAGTACCATCGCCCCCACACGGTTCCCGGTGGCAGCAGGCGCTTCAGCCGGTTCCTGCTCCAGGCGGAGGTCGAGCAGGATCAGCACCACAACAGCCGCCACCCCCAGCGCCATCACCGGGAGCAGCACACCGGTCGCAAGAGCCGCCGCGGGGCCGAAGTTCATCCCGCGGAAGGCCAGCAGATACTGGTTATGTGCCAGGCTCGCCGTCCTTGCTGCCAGTCCGCCGGGCATGAAAGCGTAGCTCCAGGAGAACGACTGGAGGGTGAGCGCAATTGTCGCCAGCACCCCCACCGCGACTATTCCACCCAGCCGGCGCGTGGCGCCACCGGGGGCGCGCAGCACCGGCAGATAGGCCACCAGCGCGATCCCCGCTGCCACGAGAAGCGTAGTCAGGCCATCGATCAGCACCAGCAGCAGACGGGATACAGCCGGGTTGGTGAAGACCGGCCCGCTGACGATGCCCACGCGTGACGACAGCGCAATATGCCACACAACGGCAATGATCGAGGGGATGAACAGCGTGATGGGGACAGTGAACAGCACGCGCACCCCCACGCGCAGGCCGCGCCCCGCACGCGCCAGCCCGTAGGCCAGCGCCAGCGGCAGGATCGTCACAGCCAGGAGCCTTGCCAGCACCAGCAGTAAGGTGACCAGCAGAGCACTGCCCGCCTGTTCATCCCGCAGCAATTCAAGGTAGTTCGTCAGCCCGACGAAGTCCGAATCCCCGCTGAAAAGCCGGATGCTGCGCAGGCTCATGAGAACCGTTGAGAATGTGGGAACCAGAAACGCGATGATACACGAGAGCGCAGCGGGCAGCAGCAGCGCCAGCCCAATCAGGCGGTTTGCGGGTCGTGGAGAATCTAACGCGGACATCTTGACCTCCGGGTCGCCGGTAGTGGAACGGTGTCACAGGAGGCACAGGATAATACAGATTGATTTGGCACGAAAGTTGGGGTGAAGCTACACCGGCGGCACCACCAGCGCGAGGAACGCGAACATCAGGAAACCGCCGATGATCGTCAGCGAGACGAGCCCGGCGGCGAACTCGACGTCGAGTTCCTCGCGCGATGTGTAGACGAGCGTCGAAAGCGCGACCGGCATCGGCGTCGCCACGATCACGGCAATCCGGTCGAGCCCCGTCAGGCCGAACAGCCACGCCAGCCCGAAGCCAACCGCGAGCCCGCCCGCCATCTTGACGGCTACGCCGAGTGCCAGCGCGGGCAGGTTCCGCAGGCGCAGCTCCATGAAGATGCCGAGAGTGACCATCACCAGCGGCAGGTTAGCGGCCCGCGCCGCCTCGACCGCGCTATTGACCGGCAGCGGCAGGCTGAACCCCACTGCCCCGGCCAGGAGGCCCACGAAGGTAGCCCAGAGCGGCGGTGAGGCAAGGAAGCCGCGCCAGTCCGCGAGGCGAAACTCGGTGGCACTCTCCGCTTCACCGGTGTAGCCCTGCAGCACCAGCACCATCGCCGAGTAGATATAGACCGAGTTGCCGATGTCGTACAGCGCGAGCCGTATCATCGCATCATCACCGTAGATATGCTGGAACATCGGGTAGAGGAACAGGCCGAGGTTCGAGGAGCCGACCGCCGCCAGCAGGATGCCGGCCACGCTGCGATCCAGCCTGAACCAGCGCACCGCGGCGAAGGCCAGCGCGACCAGCGGCACGGCCTTGAGCAGCCCGATCGCCGGGAGCAGCAGCAGGTTCCACGTCAGCCCGGCGCGGGACATAATCGAGTAGCACAGCGCCGGGAGCGTCACGAAAAAGATGACGCGGGAGAGGACGTGCGCGTGTTCGATCTTGAATACCTTGAACTGACGCAGGGTAAAGCCGACCGCCACAAACACCATGGACGGCACGAGAGCTTCAAGAATGATGTTCACAGGATACTGGTTTCTGGTTCTTAGTTCTTAGTTCTTAGTCAGGGATGGCTGATTCTGGGCCAGCCAACCGCTCTCACGCGACGTGCCAGTCGGCGGCGACAGCAACCAGATCGCGGGCGACCGCCGCGAAATCGAGGCCGTTCACCTGCTCGACGCGCCGTGCCCACTCTGCCGGGACGTTCGCCGGGCCGCTGAACGCGCCCGCCACCGCCCCCGCCATCGCTGCGATCGTGTCGGAGTCCGCGCCGAGATTTGCAGAGAGCAGCAGCGCCTCTCGCGGGTCGCCCTGCGCCGCGGCGAATACGCCCAGCGCCACCGGAATCGAGTCAGCGGCGGCCACGCCCCCACCGAAGAAATCATACACACGCGCAGCGAAGGCCTCACCCGTCTGCCCGCGTTCGACTTCCGCGATCAGCCACTCCAAGCGGGCAGGGATCGACGGCGCGACCCATGCATGGCCGAGCGGCTCGGCCACACGAGAGGCCTCCAGCGCAAGATGCAGCACGGATTCAATCGACGGGCCGGGCCGGAAGCAGGCGGCAATCGCGCCCGCGACAGCCCCGGCGGAGGCGACCGCCACCCCTGCCGCGTGAGTCGGCTGGCAGGTGAGCGCGATGTCACGCGCCATCTCCTCCAGCGAAGAGCCGCGCACCCCGTGAATGATGCCGAGCGGCGCGATCCGCATCCCTGCACCATTGGTATCACCTTCGCGCCCGGTCTGCGAATACGGCATACCCTCCCGTGCCAGCTTCAGCGCGCGCTCGGTGCTGGGGCCGAATGGGCTGACGTACTTGTTCTCGACACGCCGCGCCCATGCCAGCAGTTCCTCGACCACGTCCGCGGGATCAACCCGGTGGTGGCGGATGAACGAGCGGGCCAGCGCCAGCGACTGCTCGGTGTCGTCTGTGACTTCGGCGGCCTTGAGGCCATCGTGGTAGCGGTGGCCGGGCAGCGGCGCGATGAAGTCTTCGATGCGCCCGAACGCCGCCTGTATCTCCGGTGGGGTCATGAACGAGGTCGGCATGCCCAGCGCATCGCCCACCGCCAGGGCCAGCAGTGCGCCGTAAGCACGGTCAAACGGAGTCAATGGTGCAGACATGAGAGCCTCCGGAGGATAGAGCGGGAAGGAAGTATGTGCGTTCCAGGTGCCATGCATGGTGACAACGCGTATCCGAGTTTACAATCGTGCCAGAGATCGGACAATAAGACACGCCAAGGACACGACCATGACCACGCTGATTGCCGGAGCCGCCGTCTTCTACGACATCATCCACCCGGTTGATGCCCTGCCCGCGCCGGGCCGTGTCGCCACTATTAAGGCCGCACCCTATGCTGACCGGCTTTACGGCGGGACGGCCTTCAACATCGCCGTGACAATGGTGAGGCTGGGGGCACAGGCAGGGGTGATTCACGCCGCCGGGGCCGACTTCCCTGGCTCGCCCTATGAAGCTTACCTGCGGCAGGCGGGGGTTGAGCTGGGGGGCATCCAGATCAGGCCGGATACGGCCTGCGGCTTCGCGTACCTGTTCTATGACGCCGCCGGAGAGACGCTGTGCTTTTCCTACCCGGGCGCGGGTGCCCTGCCACCGGATCTGCCCGGCACGCTGGCCCTGCTCGAAAGCACAAGCCGGCTGGTGATCGCCCCGGTCTTCCAGCCATGGATGGGCATGTTGATCGACACGGCCCGCTCGAAGGGGATCAGTATGGCGGCGGTCGGCATCCCCGCCCGATCGCTCTCCCCTTACCTGCCCGCGCTCGACGTGCTCTTCGCCAACGTCCACGAGACGGCCATGCTGTGTGAAGC
Source organism: Anaerolineae bacterium (assembly GCA_020852775.1). Lineage (GTDB taxonomy): Bacteria > Chloroflexota > Anaerolineae > Aggregatilineales > UBA3940 > JADZAD01. The sequence goes on along the minus strand of JADZAD010000117.1, from coordinate 1,899 downwards.
GGTGGGGGTTACGCATACCCGTGACCTGCTGACAGGTGGCCTGACGCTGATCTACGAAACGCATGGCGCGGGCGGAAGCCGGGTGATTACACCAGACGGTGAGCACTGGATACCGCCGACACAGGCGGATGCGGTAGTGGATCCGACCGGCGCGGGCGATTCCTACGCGGGCGCGGTGCTGGCCGGGCTGGATCAGGGCCTCTCGCCCGTCGAGGCGGGGCTGCGGGGGTCGGTGGTGGCGAGCTTCGTTGTGGAAGCATTCGGCTGCCAGGCCGGGCTGCCGGGCCCGGAGGCCGTGCGGGCGCGTTCAGTTGAACAGCATGGGGAGTAGGCTCAGGGCTACGGCACAGCGGCCGGACGCCACAGCAGCGACAGTGCCGTGGTGCTGATGCCCGTGACGAAGAGGCCCCCCACCAGTGCGGCGATAACCGGGCCAAGGCCGCCCAGCAGTTCAACGAGGAAAAGCGCCTGTATCGTCAGCGCCCAGCCTATACCGGTGAAGACGGCGCTGGCAGCGATCCAGCGCACGGACCGCGGAAAGCCATCCGCCAGCAGGCGGTGCTGGCCCCAGCCCGCCAGCGCGCCCCCCAGCGCCCCGGCCAGCGCAACCGACAGCGGAAAGACCACGCTGCTCAACTCAGTGGACGCGAGAAACGCGAAGCCCATACCAGGCAGCATCAGGCCAAGCCCCCATCCGAGTGACGACCAGCCGACCCAGCGCCAACCCTGCCTTATCAGACCACGCAGCCCAAGCCAGCCAGCGAACCCGAAGAGCGCACCGCCCGCCAGCCCTCCAAGCGTCATGATCAGCGCCAGTACAGGGGCCAGCCGCAGCGCATCCCCCGGCCCCAGGCCAGCATCCATAGCGGCGAGGCCCAGTATCGCCCCGGCGAAGATCAGGCCAAGGCTGGCAACCGCCATCCCGGCAATCCAGCCCACAAGGGTGAGCAGCGCCCAGCGCCATGGATGCCAGTGTACAGGTAAAGCCTCCCCCGCTGACATCTACTCGTCTGCCGCTTCCGGCGGAAACAGCACGGTATCGACAACGTGCAGCACTCCGTTGCTGGCGCGGATATCCGCCTGGGTGATCGGCACCTCGTTGACCGAGAAGCCATCAGCGCCGCCGGCCTGCAGGGATGGGCCGAGCAGCGTCGGCAGTTCAGTCAGCGTGGCGAACTGGCTCGTCGGCTCCGCGGAGCCGACGATGTGATAGAGCAGCAGGTTGGCATAGGCGGACGGGTCTGAGAGCAGCGCGTCCAGCATGCCTTCCGGCAGGGTGGCAAAGGCGTCGTTGGTCGGCGCGAACAGGGTGAAGGAGCCCGGCGCGTTCAGCGTCGCGTCGAGGCCGGTCTCCGCGAGCGCCATCGTCAGAGATGTGAAGCGCACATCCCCGGCTACGATCTGCAGGATCGTCAGCGTAGCTGTATCAATCGTCGCCCCGGCGGGTGGATCGGTCGGAACAGCCGTGGGTGGGGCGGGGGTGACCGTCGGCGCAGCAGCGATGGTGGGCTCCAGCGTAGGCAGAGGCGTCACGGTGGGCGCTTCGCCAGCCGTGGCTGTCGGGCCCGGCGCGGGGGTCGCCGTGACGCAGGCAGCCAGAATCAGCAGACTCAGACAAGGAAGAGCAAAACGTTTGATCATGGCGAGCCGGTTCCTGTACAGGCGGTCACAGCAGTACGGTCATTATAGCAGAAGACGCTGCCGGATATAGCCTGTCAGATGGCGAATCGACAGACCGTTCTTCACAATTCGGCTGAAGGCCCGTATACTGGTTTTGTTGCAGTCTATCCATTTCGCCTTATCCATCTTTCGCCACACCCTGGAGGGGAACTATGGTTCGTTATGGTGCGCACGCGTTCGTCTGGATCCCGGAATGGAACGTCGAGACCGGCAATTACG
>JADZAD010000116.1 GCA_020852775.1 Anaerolineae bacterium | reverse complement strand
GCGACACCCTACGTGCTGATCACAGCGGCAGAGAGCAGCGAGATCGGTGTTGTGACACCGGCAGCCGGGAGTACCTCAGACTGCACTTACGACTCGAAGTACCTGGTCGATGTTACCATCCCGGACGGCATGGAGATGGCGCTGGGGGCACGGCTCGTCAAGACGTGGCAGATCAGGAATACCGGCACCTGTGCGTGGGATTCCGGTGTGCGAATCGAACAGATCGCGGGGACGCTCCTGCGGGCTGATGAGATTGTGTCCGTTCCGGCGACGGCTCCGAACGAAGTCGCCGAGATCAGTGTCCGGGTAACGCTGTCGCTTGATGCACCGCTCAATACCCCTCAGCGGGCGACCTTCCAACTGCGGGCACCTAATGGCGCGTATTTCGGGTCCAAACCGTATGTCGAGGTGGTTGCGGTGGGGAGCGCCGCTCAGTAGAGCAGGCTGTAGCCTTCCATGGCCATCCACGGGCACAGGATCGGCCCGCCGTAGGTGTCCGGGGTGGGTGGGTCAACCGGAAGCCCGTTGAACCCCCGGAAGTAGCCTGCCGGCCCGGTCAGTTGTTCCTGTGCCGCCGGGGAAAGCTCCACATCCCCGATTGCGATCGCGTGAATATGTACAGGTGAACCCGAGTAGAGTTCATCCTGCTCTCGTATCCACGCTGCGAACCCGGCGCGGCGCAGCGCATCGATGATCGCCGGAGCCTCGCCTGTGAGTACATTATGCCAGTTGGCAAGGTCTCGCAGAGAGAGGTCGATTGCCCCACCGGCGTCATGCGTGCCGAAGCTCGCGCTTACCCCGATGTTGTAAGAACCCTGTGTCAGCGCCCTTACCAGGTCATGGTTTCCACCATAGAGGATCTGTGCATGTTCCAGCATCGCCAGGGTACGCGCATTGAGTTCATGTTCACCGATCAGGACTCGTGTATAGTCATCTGGCGGGCTGAGACAGCCTTCCGGAGTGGCGGTGGGCGTCAGGGTGGGGAGCGGGGCTGGCGTGTCAGTGGGGGGCAGTGGTGTCACTGAAGGTGGTAGCACGGTTGGCGTCAGAGTATCCGCCGCAGCCGATAGTGCGGGCGTCACAGACGCGGCGTGTGGGAAATTGGGCAGGGACAGGCTCGCCGGATGGCACGCGATCAGTGCCAGCAGCAATAATAAGCTCGACAGCCGCACATGGTTCATTGGTAGCGGACGACCCTGCCTGGTACGCCAGCGACTACAGCGCCAGCGGGGATATCAGTATTGACGAACGCGCCCCCGGTGATCCGCGCTCCTCTCCCCACGGCCACACGCTTGTTGATTTTGGCCCCGATCTCGATTACCACATCGTCTTCGATCTGGACATAGCTGGAGAGGATCGCTCCCTGGCAGACAAAGACGTTCTCACCGATGCGGGTATGGTAGTCAATGCTGGCACCGGGATCGAGGATGCAGTGCCTTCCGATGGTCGTGCGTGGGCTGATGCTGACGGCATCGCGGATTACTGTCCCCGGCCCGATGGCCGCGGATGGCGAAATGCTCGCGCCGGGGTGGATCGCAGAGATAGGTTCGACGCCCAGTGCATCGAAGCGGGAAATCAGCCGCGCGCGGACATCCTGGAGGTCAGGGCCGATAGCCAGCACCGCGCATAATCCGCTGTGCTGCCGCGCCAGTTCCGCCAGTGCATCGTCATTTCCCAGCACCAGGAGCGGCGGACGTTCGTGTGTGTCTCGCTCGCTGATTCCCATGGCGCTGTCGAGGCAGCCCAGCACCATGACATCAGTACGCAGCATCAGGATTTCGTTGACGATCGCTGCGTATCCACCCGCGCCGAGGATGATCACGGGATACTTCACGTCAGCCATCGTCTCCTCCTTGATGATCCGGCGATCAACACCCGGGTGGTTCGCGCCTCAGGCGGGGGCCCAGACCCGGAGGGCGGCAGGGAGCATGCTGGCCTGAATCTTCTGCACATTATCGGAGGGCCGGGCGAATATCTCCCCGTCGAGGTGAACATCCAGTGCTTCACCAGCACTGAGGCCGAAGGTGCGTGCCGTACCGAAGCTGAAGAAGTCAGGGTAGTTCAACTGTTTAGCATTCATCACGACGGGGACGAAGTACAGCATCTGCAGGCGGCTCATCCCACGCATGATGGAATACGAGATCAATCCATCGTCCATGATCGCGGTTGGTGCAACAGGGAAGCCGCCACCTTCGCGCGGGCCATTGCAGATACTGACCATCGCGACTTTCCGCTCAATAGTTTCATCGTCAATCCGGATGGAAGCATTAACCTTGAGTGGGCGGGTGATGATGGTTTGCAGCACACCGACCAGGTAGATCAGAAATCCGCGCAGCCAGGTAAGCTTACGGGTCGCGGTGTTTACCGCCCCGCTGAAGCCCACTCCGATAGTATTATTCCAGTACTCCGCACGTCCGTTACCATCACTGATGATGCCAACGTCAACGGCACGCGGCTGGCCATGGAAGATCGCCAGCCCGGCCTCGATGCTTGTGCTGGGCAGGCCCAGGTTATGCGCGAAGTCGTTCCCGGAGCCAACCGGGATCACACCCAGGATCGGGCGTTTCTCCACTTCCACCTGCATCAGCCCGTTGATGACTTCGTGTACCGTTCCGTCTCCACCCACCGCCACAACGGTATCATATCCCTCCTGTGCAGCTTGCAGCGCGAGCGCAGTGGCATGGCGTGGCCCTTCAGTGAAAGCCCAATCGATGCTGTAGCGCGCGCTGGAGCCGGATGCGGCAAGGGCCTGGCTCTTGATCTGCTGCTGGAGCGGAACAGCCAGGTCGGAAGCATGGCCGCGGTCGGCACTGGGATTGGTAATGATCTTGATGCGTGGCATATCGTCGAGTCTCCGTGCCGGTGCCCGGCGAGAAGTCAGAATTCCCGTATTTCTATACCGCGCGGGTGAACTTTGTCAATATTTGGCCCAGACAGACGGGCCGTCAGCCTGCCTCAGAGATAAATACCTCAATCTGCTCCACGAGGTCACGGCTCCCGGCAAAGAAGGGAACACGCTGGTGGAGCCCTTCCGGTTGGATGTCATTGATCGCCCGGAATCCGTCCGAGGCATATCCACCTGCCTGTTCAGCGATATAAGCGAGCGGTGCACATTCATACGTCAGGCGTAGTTTGCCGCGCAGGGTGCCGTCGGGCTGTGGCACAGCCGGATACATGAAGACACCGCCGGAAAGCAGTGTCCGGTGGAAATCGCCCACCAGCGAACCGATATAGCGCAGGGACAGCGGGCTGTGTGGTCGCTCTGGATCGCGGCCTGTCAGCCAGCTCACCGATCGCTGAACACCTGCACTCCAGTGTGTTTCCTGCCCGTGGTTGATGCTGTAGTAGCGCGGTCTGGCCGGGAATGTGATCGAGGGATGGGAAAGCACAAACTCGCCGATCTGTGGATCGAGCGTGAAGCCGTGCACCCCCTCGCCCGCGCTGTAGACCAGCATGGTGCTTGACCCGTATACCACATAGCCTGCCGCAACCTGTGTGCTGCCGGGCCGCAGCAGGTCGCTAATCTGCCCTGGCATGTTGCGCGGGCTGAGGCGATGGTGAATGGAGAAGATTGTGCCGATGGCGACGTTGTAGTCAATATTCGATGAGCCGTCCAGTGGGTCGTAAAGCATCACGTATTCACCACCCAGCGCCCCACCCGGTGGGATCGACAATGGCTGCTCGTGCTCCTCAGAGGCCATGATGCACAGCCGCCCATTCCCACCAACGATCTGGTGGATGACCTCGTCGGCATAGACATCCAGCTTCTGCTGCATCTCACCCTGGACATTAACCTGCCCGGCCTGGCCGAGAATATCTGTAAGGCCTGCACGGGTTGTCCGGCTGGCGATCAGCTTGGCCGCCAGGGCGATGTCATACATCAGCCCGGTAAACGCCCCGGTTGCCTGTGGGAAATGGCTCTGCTGATCAAGAATGTGACGATCGATGGTGATGAGCTGCGACATGACAACCTCCTGTTAACAGTATGGGGGGACTGAAGGTTGTGTGCCTCTGCCGCGGCAGGTTCTATGCAGGCAGCAGGGCTGTAACCACGATGAGATAGTAGTATGCGACTACTCCGGCCACGAGCATTGTATCAAACCGGTCGAGCAGCCCACCATGACCGGGAATGAGATCTCCAGCATCCTTGGCATGTGCATAGCGCTTAACCATGCTCATTGAGAGATCACCAAACGGGCCAATAATCGACACAAGCAGGCCAATCATCAGCCCGTGGATGGGGGTCACCAGCGGGCTCGTCGCGCCAAGAGCTCGCCAGAGCAGGATAAATGCGCTGGTCAGGACCGTACTGCTGACTATGCCTCCTGCGTACCCCTCCCATGTCTTTCTGGGGCTGACAATGGGCATGAATGGAGTGCGTCCGAACTGCTTCCCGACCAGGTAGGCACCCGTATCAGTGGCCGCAACTGCTACAATCAGCATCAGGATGATGAAAGTGCCGTCAGGCATGGCTCGCAGGCTGATGAAGTATGCGCCCAACCAACCCAGATAGAGGCCCATGCTGACCGTGAGCGCATAGCCAAGGAACGCATTCGCGCCATCTCTGCCAAAGTGGAACAGGCTCCAGAACATGGTAGCAAGCAGAAGGAGCGCCATGCCGGGGAAAAACAGGCCGAGGTCTGGAAGCTGACGGTCGAACAGGATCAGGAGGATGAGGAGGCTGATCAGCACTCCGTAGACGGTATGGGTTTCACGCGCTGCCAGGCGGGTAAACTCAACGGCACCGCCCAGAAGCACGAGGCTGAGGATGGCGAAATAGAGCCACCCCCCCACCAGCGTCGCAGCGATCACAATCAGAAGGACAACCAGAGCACTGACGGCACGCTGGTGGAACATGTCAATTCCTGCTGTCGGCGGGCCAGCCGGAGGCATGACCAGGGGCCAGGTAATCAGACTTTCCCATAACGGCGGTCGCGCTCAACGTAGTGAACCAGTGCCTTGTAGAATTCCTCACGGTTGAAGTCCGGCCAGAATACGTCGGGGAAATAGTACTCAGCGTAGGCGCTCTGCCAGATCAGGAAGTTGCTCAGACGGAGTTCCCCGCTGGTACGGATGATCAGGTCAGGGTCTGGTACCGTACAGGTATACAAATGCTGGCTGACCACGTCTTCTGTGACTGCCTCGGGGGAATAGCCCTCCCGAATGATCTCCTGGAGCGCCCGGACGATTTCTGCCCGCCCCCCGTAGTTGAAGGCCACGTTAAGGATCAGGCGATCATTGTTCCGGGTGAGTTCGATCGCCTCACGAACCTTGCGCTGCAGCGCCGGTTCTACCTGCTCCAGTTCGCCGATATGCCGGAGCTGCACACCCTCCTCGTGCAGTTCATACAGTTCGCGGTCGATCACGTCACGCAGGATGCCCATCAACCCCTCCACTTCGGCCTGGGGCCGGCCCCAGTTTTCAGTCGAGAAGGCATAGATCGTTACGACCCTGACTCCGAATTCCACGGCGGCACGCAGGATTTCACGCAGGTTCTCCGTCCCGGCCCGATGCCCGGCGAGGCGCGGCAGCCCACGCTGTTTGGCCCAGCGGCCATTACCGTCCATGATCATGGCGACATGTACCGGGAGTTTGTCTGCCGGTAGCGGCGGGAGAGATTTGGCATTCATGCTGGTCGTTTGTATAGAGCCAGGCACAGCCCTGTCCTTTGTTTCCGGAGCGGCGGTGCGCCCCTTGTGTCAGGTATCACAGGAGCAGCCTTATACTTCGCTGATCTCGTGTTCCTTGTGCTTGCCGGCATCTTCGGCCAGCTTGATGTAATGGTCGGTCAGTTTTTGCAGATCGTCCTTGCCCCGGTGTGAGTCATCCTCTGAGACCATTTTCTCTTTTTCCATGTCACGGATATCGTCCATGACATCGCGCCGAACGTTACGGACAGCAACCTTGCTCTCCTCGACCCGACGAGCAACCATTTTGACGAGTTCGTGGCGGCGATCCTGGGTCAGGGGCGGGATGACCAGCCGGATCAGCTTGCCGTCGTTTGTCGGGTTAAGGTTGAGATCCGAGGTGCGTATCGCTTTCTCAATGGTTGAGACCGTGCCTGGGTCATACGGCTTGATCGTAATCAACTGTGGCTCAGGCGCCGCGATGGCTGCAAGCTGCTGCAGCGGTGTGGCTGTCCCGTAGTAATCTACGTGCAGGCGCTCAACCAGGGCCGGGGCAGCACGCCCGGTACGGATTGTGCCCAGTTCCTCTTCAAGAGCGTGCAGAGCACCCTTCATACGTAATTCTGCTTCGTGCAGCGCTTCTTTGATCATGATGTCTACTCTCCAGGCAGAGTGTAATGCGGGAAAGTACTTGCAGGGTAGGCCTGACTAGCGGCCTGATCAAGCGATCTGAGTGTGCATCACCGGAGCGCCATCGGCCAGCACCGGTTTGCTTGCGGGCCGAGGATACATGCTGCCAATTGTGTATGATCAGATAATCGTTGTCAACCTGTGCGTGGTGGTTGGCTCATCTGACAGGGCGGGGCAATACAGCAAAACGCCAGCCGGCTAGAGACCCTGCGGCTGGCGTTCT
>JADZAD010000115.1 GCA_020852775.1 Anaerolineae bacterium | reverse complement strand
GCCAGGATACCGGATTGCGGCGGGTTGATCAGCGCGGTGAACTGTTCCACCCCGAACGGGCCGAGGTTAGAGATCGTGAACGTCCCCTCGGTGACATCCGCGGGCAGCAGTTTACCCTGGCGCGCGCGCTCCGCGAGGTCATCCACTTCCGCGGCGATCGTAGCGATTCCCTTGCGATCCGCACCCTTGACCACCGGGACAATCAACCCCGACTTAAGCGCGACCGCTACCCCGATATTCACCGCACGATGGACGTGAATCTCCTCCCCCCGCAGCGAGCTGTTCAAGTGTGGGTGGCGTGTCAGCGCGGAAGCGACGAGCCTGACGAGCAGCGCGGTAGCTGAGATGCGGCTGGCACCCTGCTTCTCTGCATGGGCGTTCAGGTCGGCGCGTACCGCATTGAACCGGGTCATATCTACCCGCACGGTGAAGGTGATATGCGGGATGGACTGGTAGCTGGCGAGCATGCGCTCCGCGATGGTGCGGCGCATCCCGACCAGCGGGATGATCTCGGCTTCGGCGGAGGCCGCTACCGGTTCGGGTGTGATTGGTGCCGCAGCCGGGGCGGGTGGCTGGTAGGCCAGCACGTCAGCCGCCTGGATGCGCCCACCAGGGCCGCTACCGCTGATCCCCGGCAGGTCGATCTCCCCTTCACGCGCCAGACGGCGCGCGGCGGGCGTAGCGTTCACCTTGCCATCGAAGACGACAGGGGGTGGAGCAGTGGACAATGCCGCTTCAACGTCAGCCCGTGTCACACGGCCCCGCGGCCCGGTTCCGGCTCCCTCCGAGAGGTCTACCCCCACGGCAGCGGCGACGTTGCGCGCAAGTGGCGTTGCATCGACTCTGGAGGCCTCAGCGGGCGTGGCAGAAGTTGCTGCTGAGGCCGGAGGCTGCACCGGAGCTGTGCCCTGTGGCGGTACTTCGCCGGGCTTCAGGATATACGCGATCGTCGTTGCGATAGGCACGACATCTCCGGGCTTCGCTGTGATCCCTGCCAGGACGCCCGTGCCCGGAGATTCTACCTCGATCGAAACCTTGTCTGTCTCAATGATCAGGATTACCTCACCCTCGGAGACCGGCTCACCATCTTGCTTCAGCCACTCGACGACGGTTCCGGTGGCCTGGTCCATGTCTACCTTGGGCATTATCATCGGGATGGGCATGTCACACCTTCATTCTGACGACATCGCGGGCCTTCTCGACGATGTTCTCAACCTGCGGTACGGCATGGTATTCCAGCGTCCGGTTGTAGGGGATCGGCATGTCACGCCCGGCCAGCCGCACGACAGGCGCGTCGAGGTAACCGAACGCTTCGCTTTCAGCGATACGGGCCGCTACCTCACCGCCGAACCCGCCGGTCTTGCAGGCTTCATGCACGATCATCAGCCGGGAGGTCTTCTTCACGGACTTTACGATCGGCTCGATGTCCAGCGGCTTGAGCGTGCGTGGATCGATAATCTCGACCTCGATGCCTTCCTGTGCAAGGTGCTCTGCGGCCTGCAGGGCGCGCTGCACCATGATCGAGGTGGCGACGATGGTCAGGTCTTTGCCCTCCCGCTTGACCTCGGACACCCCCATCGGGATGGTGTACGGTTCCTCCGGGACTGGCCCCTTGACCTTATAGAGCAGTTTGTGCTCAACGAAGATGACAGGGTTGTTGTCCCGGATGGCAGAGATCAGCAGGCCCTTCACGTCATAAGGCGTGCTTGGCATGACGACCTTGAGGCCGGGGATATGCACGAACCAGTTCTCCAGGCTCTGCGAGTGCTGCTCCGCGGCGCCGGTGCCCGAACCCGCGGGTGCGCGTACCACCATCGGCACGGCCGCTTTTCCGCCGAACATGAAGCGCAGCTTGGCCGCCTGGTTGACGATCTGCTCCGAGGCCAGGGTGATGAAGTCCATGAACATCACCTCGGAGACCGGGCGCATCCCGACCAGCGCGGCCCCGGTTGCCGCCCCCGCGAGGGCGAGCTCAGTCAGCGGTGTGTCGATGACCCGCTCAGGCCCGAACTTCTCCAGCATGCCCAGGGTGACACCAAACGCCCCGCCATACGGGCCGATGTCCTCACCGATCAGGAAGACGCGCTCATCGCGCTCCATTTCCTGCGTCAGGGCTTCACGAATGGCTTCCAGATACGTGATCTCTCTCACGGCGCGTAAACTCCTTCTTCGATCGTGTCCACGGATGGCTCAGGGCTGTTCTCGGCGAAGAGGCTGGCCGCTTCGATGTCTCTGACGGATTCCGCATTGATCTGATCCATCTCCTCTTCAGTCAGCAGCCCCGCCGTGAGCAGGACGCTGCGGAAACGCGGGATCGGGTCCTTCTGCTTCCATTCGTCGATTTCTTCCTGAGTACGGTAGCGGTTGCGGTCACTCTTGGAATGGCCACGGTAACGATAGGTGTCGGAGACGATCAGAGACGGCCCATCACCTCTGCGCGCGCGGTCTGCGGCCGCCTGTGCGGCGGCACGCACCGCGAGAAGATCATTGCCGTCTACCGCGGTGCCCGGCATGCCGTACAACTCGGCGAACTTCGCCAGGCGTTCGCTGGTCGTCCAGCGGCTGGTCGGGAAGGACATGGCGTACTGGTTATTCTCACAGATGAAGACCACCGGCAACTTGTAGAGCACCGCCAGGATCATCGACTCGTGG
>JADZAD010000114.1 GCA_020852775.1 Anaerolineae bacterium | reverse complement strand
GGGCGCGGCTCCCGCTGGGCGAAACGGACACAACCGTTGTCTGCTCTTACTGCGGCTCGGCTTTTCAACTGGAACGTGAGGCAGGCGGGATGGACGTCGAAGCCCTCCAGCGCCTGGTTCACGAAGGGATTACAGCGGCACTGCATGAGCGGGAGGAGCAGGCCGCACAGGAACAGGCACAGGCCCACATGATCCAGCAGGTGATGCTGCTGCGCGGACAGTTGCTGGCGGTACAGCGCGATATCGTGCTGCTGGGGCGGCACAGGCCAGGCCGGAGAGTACGCCGGGCTGCGCGTGACCTGCGCCGGCAGGAGGGCCTGCTCATCGAGGCGATTAACGCGGCAGGCCGAGCCCTCGGCGGCGAGAGCGACGAGGATGCGGAACGTGTGCCTGTGTCGCGCTTCGACAGGGGGCGAGGCCTGGCCCTGGGGGGACTGGCGCTGTTTGGCGGCGTGGTGCCTGTGCTGATCCTCGCCGTGCTGCTTGAGCCGCTGCTCTATGGCAGAATATCTGATGGTGAATTCGTCAGTCCGCTGGCGCAGGTTCTGCGCGCCGTATGGTGCGGGGGGAGCCTGCTGGTGTTCTGGTATGCGGGGGCCGCCTACTCACCATTCTGGCTGGGGGTGAAACGGCTGATCGGGCGTCTGCGCGACACGCTGCGGCAGGTGCTCGCCCGCCGCCGGGAGGCCGCTAACCGGGTATCAGGGTGAACTCGGTGACCTCCGGCGGGCAGAAGATGCGCGGCATCCAGCCCTGGCCGATTCCGCGGCAGGTATACAGGTGCATTTCGCCCACACGGTAAAGCCCGGCGGGGTACTTGCGCCCGTGCGGCAGGATGTGCGACAGCACCGGAAAGTTGATCCCCGGGATGCGGACCTCGCCCCCGTGCGTGTGACCGGACAACTGGAGCGAGACCCGGCCCGATGCGGCGGCACGGTCGGCGTAGTCCGGTTCATGAGCCAGCAGGATTACGGGCGCATCGGGGTCGATCCCGTTCAGCGCCTGTGGCAGTGCGGCGTGGCCTTCCCATACGTCATCCACCCCCGCCAGCACGATCGCCGTGCCCTCACGCTCAAGGCGCGTATGGCTGTTGCGGAGTTCGCGCACGGGGGTGCGGCTGAGGGCCACTCGCAGCGGCTCGACGCCCGACCAGTGGTCATGGTTGCCCATCACACCCCATACACCATCCGGAGCGTACAGGCCGCACAGTGCCCCTTCTATCTCCGCCTCGTCCACGTAGTCGGAGATGAAATCGCCAGTCAGGGCGATGGTATCCGGGGCCAGCCGTTGCGCCAGCTCGACCGCCTGCTCAACGTGGGCCGGGGAACGATTCGGGCACAGGTGCAGGTCGGTGATGTGCAGGATGCGATACCCGCTGAACGGGGCGGGCAGGCCACGTATCGGTATGCTTACACGGGTGAGTTCGAGGCGGCCGCCCTGACCCTGGCGGGTGGTGTGCCATTCCTGAGTAATTGCAGCGGCGGCCATGGTTCGATGCGTGTACCGGGTCTCCAGTGCACCCGGAAGGTGCTGAACTGATGTATCATTACGATGATCGTTGGTCACGGCGATCGTTAATCGTGACATCCACTGAGACAATACCGGCAGATCATGAAATATGCCACCCGGTACAATGGCTGACCCCGAACACAAGGAAAGAGCAATGGTTGAGCGAGTCCCTTCCACACACCATATTGAGGCGCAGACGCTGGGCGAATGCTGGCTGGCGGTTTCACGCCGGGTGCTGGAACAGGGTATCCTGGCCCGCTATGACGGCGCTCCGATGCGGGAGATTGCCGTGCTGACGATGGTGATCGAAACACCTGACCCGGCGGATGCGCTGATCGCCCGATATGGCGACGCCGCCTGGCTGGAATGGATGCACGACAACTTCTTTGTGCAGCAGCCGGTGGCTGAACTGGGTGACGCGCCGAGCTACGCGGTGCGTCTGTTCAACTACGCCGGGGTGGGGCGTGACCAGATTCAATGGGTGGTCGAGCGGCTGCGTGCCAACCCCGAAGCCCGCTCGGCGACCATCACCACTTTCATGCCGCTGACAGATACCAGCTACATCCCCTGCATTTCGATGCTCGACTTCTGGCGGCCTGCCGAGGCGCTCGATCTGGTGGTGTACGCCCACAGCCTTGACTTCGGCAAAAAGGCCTACGGCAACCTGGTCGAACTCGCCAGCCTGCAGCAGGCCGTCGCTGCGAAGCTCGGATGGCCGGTCGGGCGGCTGGTGATTCACTCCAAGTCTACACACATCTATGAGCCTGAGTACGACTACATGCGTGACCTGATCGCCGCCGCCGAGGGTGCGCGTGAAGCGCGGTTGGAACCCGGTGAGCGCCCATTCAGCGTGATCGCCCGGAAATGAGTGCCCATGTACCCACAGACGATGATCCCGGTCATCCTGGAAGACGAAATCCTTGGCGAGCGTGTGCCTGTCGATCTGGACGCGGTGCTGCCCGTGAGCGCCACGATTGAGGCGCTGGCGCAGCTTCGCCGCCTGCCGCGTACCTATCGGGGCCAGCCCGCCGCCTATGAGCTGATCCGTGATGCTACCGGTGACGTGCTGCACCCGTCACTCAGCCTGGCACAGCAGGGCATCGCCCCGGGCGAGGTGCTGATCCTGGCCCGCCCACCGATGCCCGCAGGGCGGAAGTGGCTGATCGGTGGCCTGGTCGCCGGAGGGCTGGCGCTGGTTGCCTGTATCGGTTTCGGTGTGGCCTACCTCGCCACCTCCAGCGGCGCCGGACGGCCCACCCCGACCACCACCCTGACGCAGATCCCAACCCTTGACCCGACCGCGCTGGCGCTCACGCCCACGGTGGAGAAAGAGGAACTGGAGAGTGCTGGGCCGGCCAGCAGCGGGGCCTGCACGGATGATGCCCGCTTCGCCGGGGACGTGAGCGTGCCGGACGGGACGAAGTTCGCTCCGAACGAGGCCTTCACCAAGACGTGGCGGATGATGAACACCGGCACCTGCGAGTGGGATGAACGCTACCAGTGGGTGTTCGTCAGTGAGGAGCGCATGGGCGGGCCGGAGAGCATCAACCTCGTCGAGAAGGCCCCCGGCGGCACCCAGATCAACATCTCGGTTGCGCTGACCGCCCCGGCGGAGCCGGGCACGTACCGCGGCTACTGGCAAATGCGCAACCCCTCCGGCGCGCTCTTCGGTGAGTCGCCGTATGTGGAGATCATCGTCAGCGCCCCGGCTTCGATCAGCGCGGCGGTCGCGCCGCAGGCGACCACACGCCCGGATGAAGTTGTCCGGATCGCGGCCACCGCCACGCGCAGCATGAACACGATCCTGATCGTCGTCAGCCAGGGCGGGGCGGAGAAGGGGCGGCAGTCATGCAGCGGCTCGGCGACCTGCACGTATGACTTCGGCGGGGCGGGCAACAGCGCCACCGGCGAGTTCAGCTACACGGCCTACGCCTGTGACCGGGCCGAGGGCTGCGAGGTGGATGCGGTGGACCGCACCAGCGGGAGCTTCACGATCAACGCCGAGCAGATCGATGCGCCCGCGCGCCTCGACGTGAGCTTCGCCTGCTGCCAGAACAACCAGTACAGCGCCGGGATCATCTGGCCGGCGGTCGAGGGCGCGGCGACCTACGAGGTCACGATGCAGATGAACGGCAAGGAACGGGTGCTGCTGGGCACGGTGCAGAACAACGCCTACGCGCTCTTCCCGACCAGCGCCGAGGGCATCAGCTACCCGATCACGTTCGCGGTGCGCGCCTGCACCGCCGCGGGCACGTGCTCCGGCTACACCAGCCAGGTCGTGCAGGGGCCGTAGGGG
>JADZAD010000113.1 GCA_020852775.1 Anaerolineae bacterium | reverse complement strand
TCGCGGCACAGGATCACCTTGGCCTGCTCAACGACGCCGCCGTTGCGCGGGAGATCGTGCGCGGGGTAATCGCACAGGTGCTCGACGAGGCGCGAGATGGCCCGGAAATGCCGGCGGAAGGCTACCCGGGGATGGCCGGGATGTTTGCCTATATCCGCTACCTGCAGGATGAAGCGGCCCGGCTCCGCGCGAGCTTCCCCACTGTCTGGGAGCCGGCGATCTCTCCGGATATCCGTCAGGCTCTTGCCAACGCGATCAGTATGGTATAGTGTGTATCTGGCTCGCCGATCAGGGTTGAGCCTGTCATTTCTTCTCAAGGAGTACGGTGATGGAGATGCAATATACCAACCTCGGCAGGGCGGGCCTGCTCGTCAGCAAGCTGTGCCTGGGCACGATGAACTTCGGGCCCCGCACGGAGGAAGCCGACAGCCACCGCATCATGGATCGCGCGCTGGACCTGGGCATCAACTTCTTCGATACCGCTAACGTGTACGGCTGGAAGCTGGGCGAGGGCATCACCGAGCAGATCCTCGGTCGCTGGTTCGAGAAGGACAAGCGCAACCGCGACAAAGTGGTGCTGGCGACCAAGGTCTACAACAAGATGGGTGAGTGGCCAAACGAGAAAGGCCTCTCCGCTATGCACATCAAGAAGGCCTGTGAAGACAGCCTGCGCCGTATGAAGACCGACTACATCGACCTCTATCAGATGCACCATGTCGATCGCCGCACGTCGTGGGAAGAAATCTGGCAGGCAATGGAACAACTCGTGCAGGAGGGTAAGGTCATCTACGTCGGCAGTAGCAACTTCGCCGGCTGGCACATCGCCACCGCTAACGGGGCTGCCCGGCAGCGTAATTTCCTTGGCCTGGTGTGTGAGCAGAGCCTCTACAACCTGACCGAGCGCACTGTCGAGCTCGAGGTCATCCCGGCCTGCGAGCACTTCGGGTTGGGGCTCATCCCCTGGAGCCCGCTGGCAGGCGGTATCCTCGGCGGGCTGGCACAGGCCGGATCGCGCCGGCAGGACGACTGGGCGAAGCAGCGCATCGCGAAATACGGGCGCCAGTTGAAGCGCTATGAGGCCTTCTGTGAGACGGTCGGTGAAAGCCCCGCGGATGTCGCGCTGGCGTGGCTGCTGCACAATCCGGTCGTCACTGCACCGATCATCGGCCCACGGACGCTCGATCAGCTTGAGGGCAGCCTGCACGCGCTGGAGATCAAGCTCAATGCCCGTCAGCTCGCCAAACTCGATGAGATCTGGCCCGGCCCCGGTGGCCCTGCCCCCGAAGCCTACGCCTGGTAAGACATAGCTGTTCAGCACCGGAGGCGGCAGAACATCTGCCGCCTTTTTGTTTGCCACCGGGACGCCTTGAAATCGGTGTTCCGGATAAATACACTCAAAGTCGTTTGAATTCTCACGTCAGGAGACAGGGTATGGTTGCAAAGCCATTAATGCAGCGCGTCGAAGGGCGCTTCACCCTCGCGGAGCTGTTGCAGAACTGGAAGGAAGCGATCCTCGGCTGCCAGTGCAGCGGGGAACGGATCGATATCGTCAGCAAGTGGCTGGTGATGACGCGAGCCTGCGTCTTCTCGATGACCTTCTTCGCGGGCATGGTGGGCCTGCTGCTGGCCGCCAGCGTCGCTGCGTTGATGCCCGGCTTCAACCTGCTGAACGGCATCCTGGCGGTCGTCGGGATCGTGCTGGCACACGCCGCCAACAACCTGCTCAACGACTACTTCGACCTTGAAGTCGGCCTGGACTCATCCGACAATTACGTGCGCGCCCAGTACGCGCCACACCCGATCCTCTCCGGGCTGTCATCGCGGGCGGAGATGCGCAATGCGATCCTGCTGATTAACGTGGTCGATCTCGCGATCATGATCTACCTGACTATCCAACTGGGGTGGGCAGTAATCGCCTTCGCGCTGGCCGGGCTGTTCATCAGCTTCTTCTACACCGCCCCGCCGATCCGCCTCAAGCGTATCGGGCTTGGCGAGATCGGCGTGCTGCTGGTCTGGGGCCCGCTGATGACGGGCGGCGTCTTCTACGCAGCCGCCGGGGCGCTGCCGGCATGGGCCGCGCTCGCAACTATCCCCTATGCGCTGATCGTCACGGCGGTGCTGATGGGTAAGCACGTCGATAAGATACCGCAGGACAGCGTGAAGGGTATCCGTACCCTGCCGGTGATCCTCGGTGACAGGCTCTCACTGCGCGTGAACCAGGTGCTGATTACGCTGTTTTACCCGATCGTGATCGGGCTGGTCCTTTCCGGCACGATTGGCGTGTGGGCGCTGCTGGTTCTGCTCTCGATCCCGACCTATCTCCGGGTGATGAAGGGCCTGAGCCAGCCCCGCCCGGCGGAACCTCCGGCGAACTACCCGGTCTGGCCGCTGTGGTATGTCTCGATCGCCTTCCTGATGACCCGCTCGGCAGGCGCGACTTTCGCGTTAGGCCTGATTCTCAACCTGATCTTCCCCTACACGATCAAGCTGTTCTGATCCGCGCCACACACGAAAAGACCCCGTTCCTGTCATCAGGACGGGGTCTTTTTGATTCAGTGCTAAGGAGGTTCAGGAGACGAACAGATCGACAAAGGCGCGGTTATGTGCATCGATCAGGCCGAGATCACTGATCCGCAGCCCGGAACTGACAGGCAGGCTGAAGGTCGAGACACGCATCAGCCAGTGCGGGTGTTCCAACCCGATCTGTTCCAGCCCGACGCCGATCCGGTGGATCCCTTCGGCGACTTCCGCCACGGGCCGGTCGGAGATGATCCCGCACACCGGCAGCGGGAACACCGACAGCACCTGTATATCATCGACAACTGCGAGGCCGCCCCCTGCCTCGATCGCCGCGTTGGCGGCACGGGCCATTGCCTCCGGAGTGTGTCCGATCACGACGAGATTGTGGCTGTCGTGCGCGTAGGTGGTCGCCAGCGCCCCGGCGGTGATGCCCAGCCCACGTACCACCCCGATCACGCGCCTCCCGCTGTTCGACTCATGCCGTCCGACCACCGCGATGAACGCGAGGTCGTCACCCGCGGGGAACTGCACCCGGCCCTCACGGATCGAGACACGTCCCTTGCCAAGTGTGACCAGCGTCTGGCCAGGCACGCAGTCAATGACGTTGATCTCTACCTCGCCTTCCGTGACCGGCGTCTGTACGCTGAAGTCAGCGGGCATCTGCGTCGAGAGGTGTACGGTATTCGTCATACCTGCCATCACGTCATGCGCAGGCGCTTCCCACAGGCATTCCCCGTCCTGCGCGACGATCTCACCGTTGACCATCGTCAGGCGGGCACGGAAGTGCTCGATGCTCTCCGTCAGGACGATATCCGCGGCGCGCCCGGGGGCGATCAGGCCGCGCTCCCACAGGCGCATGCGCCGGGCCGGATTGAGCGTTGAGGCACGCAGCGCCAGCATCGGGTCCATACCGAGCGCGATACAGCGCCGCATCACCTGATCCATGTGGCCCGCTTTGAGCATGTAGTCAGGCGCGACGTCGTCGGTGATGATGCAGAAGCCGGTATCGAGCGGCAAGTTCTGGACGGCGGCAATCACGTCGCGGTCGATGTAGCGCTCCTGCAGCATCAGGCAGACGCCGTTACGTGCCTTCTCGACCAGTTCATGCGGCTTCGCCTGCGTATGATCGGAGTCGATGCCGGCGGCGACAAACGCAGAGAGCCGGCGCTCGCGCAGCATCGGGTTATGCCCATCGATCACCCTGGAGGTATACGGCTGATACCCGTACAGCCCGCCTGCGGCTTCCAGAATGCCGTTGATCGGTTCAGCCTCTTCCATGACGGACGCGCCGTCCATCACCTCGGCCAGCCCGATTACCTCGGGATAGGCCAGCAGTTCGGTGACTTCCGCCGGGCCGATGGTCGCCCCGGCGGTTTCCATGCCGTAGAGCGATGGCACACTGGAGCTGATCAGGAATTCCACCTTGAGTGGTATTTGCCGGGCTGCCTCGATCATCACCTTGATGCCCTCGATCCCGGAGACGTTCGCCACCTCGTGTGGGTCTTCGGCGATCGTGGTGGTGCCGAGAGGGAGCACCGCCCGGGCGAACTGCGCCATCGTCACCAGTGTGCTCTCAATGTGCAGGTGTGCGTCGATCAGGCCGGGTGTGGCGATCATGCCACGCCCATCGATCACCTCACGCGCTTCACGGGCTGGCTGAGTACCGGGCTTCTCGACGGCGACGATCATGCCATTGTAGATGGCGATATCTGCCGGGTAGATTTCCCCGGTAAAGACGTTCGCCAGCCGGACATTGGTGATCAGGGTATCGACAGGGGCTCGCCCCAGTGCGGGACCGATCAGGCTCATGGTAGCTCCCTTCCCGGAATATGCAGCTTACAGAGCGGCATAGGCGCAGGCGATCTCCGCTGCGGCGCCGGCGTTCTTGATCAGCAGTGCGCCGTTGACCTCACGGCTGCGCCCACCGGTCATCTGCGTCACACGGCCCAGCAGGAATGGCGTCAGGCCTTTGCCGTGTACGCCCTGCTCCTCCGCCTCGCGGGCTGCCGTTGAAACGACCGAGTCCACTTCCTCGAACGACAGGGCCAGTTCCTCCGGTGGCGGGACGGTGACGAGCACGCCGCCGGGCAGGCCGAGATCCCAGTGCGTCCTGATGATGCGGGCAATATCCGCCGGATTGTCGCTACGCGTATCGACAGGCAATCCACTGCTCACGGCGAAGAAGCCCGGGAACGTATCCGTTTTGTAGCCGATCACCGGGACGCCCATCGTTTCGAGGTATTCCAGCGTGCGCGGCTGATCGAGGATGGCCTTCGCCCCGGCGCAGACCACCGCGACCGGCGTCTGGGCCAGTTCCTGCAGGTCGGCGGAGATGTCCATCGCGTCGCCGCGATGCACCCCACCGATACCACCGGTCGAGAAGACCTTGATCCCGGCCATCGCCGCGCCGATCATCGTCCCGGCGACGGTCGTGCCGCCGCATTCCTTGCGCGCGACAGCGATGCCATAGTCGCGGCGCGAGGCCTTGCGGACATTCTTCTCCTGTGCCAGGCGCTTGATCTCGTCATCAGTCAGACCGACACGGATAATCCCGTCGATGATGCCGATCGTGGCGGGCAGGGCGCCGTTATCGCGTATGGCCTTTTCACAGGCAGTGGCTATTTCATAGTTGCCGGGCCATGGGCGGCCATGGGCAATGAGGGTTGATTCGAGTGCGACGACCGGTTTACCGGCCTTCAGCGCGTCGGCTACCTCAGGCGAAACGCTGAGATAGTCTTTGAGTGAGTGTGCCATGAATTTCATCCTTTCGTATCAGGCGGCCCCGCTGTGCAGCCGGGCCACCTGTGGGCCTACAGCCGGGACATCGCCAGCGCGATGCGGGCCGCGACGCGGGAGTTCTGTACGATCAGGGCGATGTTGACCTTCTGGCTGCGGCCAGCGGTCAGCGCCGCGACACGTTCCAGCAGGAAGGGGGTGATCTTTTTGCCCTTAATGCCCTTTGCGTCCGCCTCGGCGACCGCTGCGTTGATCGCTTTTTCCATCTCATCGTTCGGCAGGGCAAGATCCGC
>JADZAD010000112.1 GCA_020852775.1 Anaerolineae bacterium | reverse complement strand
GTCGAGTGGCTGAAGCAAGATGGTGAGCCGGTCTCCGAGGGTGAGGTAATCCTGATCATTGAGACAGACAAGGTTTCGATCGAGGTAGAATCTCCGGGCACGGGCGTTCTGGCAGGGATCACAGCGAAACCCGGAGATGTCGTACCTATCGCGACGACGATCGCGTATATTCTGAAGCCCGGCGAGGCGTCACCACAGGGCGTGGCTCCGGCGCAGCCTCCGGCCTCAGCAGCGACTACTACCGTGCCCGTTGAGGCCTCAAGAGTCGATGCGACGCCGCTGGCCCGGAACGTCGCCGCCGCCACGGGGGTAGAACTCTCGGAGGTGGCCGGAACCGGGCCGCGGGGCCGCGTGACACGGGCCGACGTTGAAGCGGCATTGTCCACTGTGCCAGCCCCGGTCGTCTTCGATGGCAAGGTGAACGCTACGCCTGCCGCGCGTCGTCTGGCGCGTGAAGAGGAGATCGACCTGCTGGGGATCAGCGGAAGCGGCCCCGGTGGGCGCATCCAGGCGGCTGATGTGCTGGCCTACCAGCCACCCGCTCCGGCTGCGGCGCCGATCACACCCGAACCGGCTGCGGCCTCCGCCGCAGCCGAGATCATCCCGCTGGCCGGGATGCGCCGCACCATCGCGGAGCGTATGCTCGCCAGCTACCAGTCCATCCCGCATATCACCTTCACCGTGCGGGTGGATATGACCCGGTTCAATGCGGTACGCGCCGATCTGAACGCCCATGCAGAGAAGCAGGGCGCCGGCCGTATCTCAGCTACCGCGCTGCTCGTCAGGCTTGTCGCTTCCACGCTGACACGCCACCCACAGTTGAACAGCTCATTGAAGGGGGAGGAGATTCACGTCCATCGAGCGGTGAATATCGGTGTGGCGGTCGCGCTTAAGTCGGGGTTGATTGTCCCGGTGGTCAAGGGCGCGGATCGCAAGGGAATCGCCACGATCGCCGTGGAAGTGGACGACCTCGCGGAGCGCGCGCGCCAGGGCAAACTGCTGCCTGCGGATGTCAACGAGGGGACGTTCACGATCTCTAACCTCGGCCCGTTCGGGGTGGAACAGTTCACCGCGCTGATCAACCCGCCGCAATCCGGTATCCTGGCGGTCGGTTCGACTCAGTTAGAGGCGCTGCCCGACGCCGCGGGGAACGTCCGTGCCGTCCCGGTAATGCGGATCACACTCTCCGCCGATCACCGCATTGTGGATGGCGCGGTCGCGGCGTACTTCATTTCTGATCTCAGAACCGTTCTGGAGAACCCGGCGCTGGCGCTGTGGTAAGGAGAGCCCCCTGTGAATGAAATCACCCTCACCATTCAGCATGAAGTGGGGCTGCATGCCCGCCCGGCGGCCCTGTTTGTCAAGAAAGCGATGGAGTTCCAGAGCGCGATCACAGTCTTCTGTGGTGACCGGAAAGCCAACGCCAAGAGCATTCTGAACGTACTCACGCTCGGAGCCAATAAGGGCGCACAGATCACTGTCCAGGCCGACGGCAGCGATTCCGAAGCGGCGCTCGCAGCCCTGCAGGAGCTGGTTGACAGCAACTTTGGTGGTGTCGCCTGAGAGGGATATACGCCTGCAGCACACCAGCCCGGTTTCAGCCACGCACGAAACAAGAAGCCCCGGCAGTCCTTACCGGGGCTTTTCGATCCCTTTTTCCGGAGGGTTGCACTACTCAGGCAGGTGTTTCCGGCAGCCAGATCTCGAAGCGCGCCCCCTGCCCGCCTTTGCCGTGTGCCGCGGTGATGATGCCACCATGCCGTTCAACAATCTGGCGGGCGATAGAAAGGCCCAGCCCGGTCCCTGGCATCCCTGAGTTCTGCCCCGTCTTGCCACGATAGAAACGATCGAACAGATAAGGCATGTCATCAGCCGCGATGCCCGGCCCGGAGTCCTCCACACACAAGGCCGCACCGTGCCTTCCATCGCAGTCTTTGCCGTATACCCGGATCGTAATCTGCCCTTCTGCGGGGGTGTAGTTGATCGCGTTAGTCAGCAGGATGCTGATGACCTGTCCGATCAGGCTCATATCAGCCGGTACAGGCGGAGTGTCTGGCTCGGCTTCAACCAGCATGGAGAGGCGGCGGCTTTCAGCCAGCATCGTGCGGTCAGCCGCATATTCATGGGCCAGGTCGGGCAACCAGACCCTCTGAATATCAATCGAGGCGGTATTCTGCTCCAGGCGTGAGAGCTGCAGCAGGTCTTCGACGATGCCCTGCAGCCGGTTGATCTCCCGCCCGATGCGGCTGGTCAGGCGTTCATGCTCCTCCGGCTTGCGGCTCAACAGATCATGGTAGAGCTTCAGGCTGGTGATTGGCGTGCGAAGCTCATGTGATACGTTGGAAATGAACGCATCCTTCATGCGCTCAACCTGCTTGAGCGAGGTAATGTCGTGGAAACTGGCCACCAGGTTGATGACCCGCCCGCGCTCAACAATCGGCGCAAGGATCAGGTCCGCATCAAAGTGCTCCCTTCCCTTCCGCTCAACCATGATTTCGATATGCTGCGCCTCCTGCGTCTGGAGCGCCCGGGTGAGAGCATTCCTCACCCCTTTACGGCTGGTCGCGCTGACCAGCGCAGGCAGGCTGAGAGAGCGCGCTTCTTCGAGTGTATAGCCGATGCTGGTCTCAAGGGCACGGTTCGCCGTCAGAACAAGCCCTTCCGGGTTGAGCAGCAGGATCGTCTCCGGGCTGTTGTTCAGGATGACCGCAAGCTGGTCAGTGATACGGCTGAGTTCCTGTGTGCGTTCCTGCACGGCTTCTTCAAGTGACTGGCTGCGGGCATGCAGCGCCTGGTACAGCCGGGCATTCTCGATCGCCACGGCAGCCTGGTCAGCAAATGTCCGGAGGTCATCGGCCTGCATCCCGGAGAAGAAATCAGGCTGCTGGCTTTCCAGCACCAGGAAGCCGATCACGTTGTCATCAGAGAGGATCGGTACACCGAGGCACGAGCCCTGCCAGTCGGTGCGGAACAAATCTACCCAGTCTGCCGTCTCGCCGGTATTCTCCACTGAGACAGGCTTGGCGGTGCGCTGTATCTCTCTCAGGAAGGGAATCTCAGAGATGATCAGCGCAGGAGAGCTATCACGCGAGGCGGCGTCCACACCCTGCCCCCGGATACGGGTGATATATCCGCGATCTCCCTCGACCGTGATCACCGCCGCGGCATTATGGGGCACGACAAGATTGAGGTTGGAGAGGATACGCTCAAAGACCTCATCCAGGTCAAGCGTGCTGTTCAGGGCGGATGCCGTGTCACGAAGCGCTTCGGCAAGTACGCGCCGCCGGTACTCAGCGTTCTCAGCGCGTTTGCGTTCGCTGATGTCACGCACCGCCGCCATCTGGACTGTCCGCCCATAGTACGATTGTGACTTGCCAACAACCTCGACATCCAGAATCGCGCCGTCCGCCCGGACAGCGCGTAGTTCGTGAATAGGCTGGTCGCCAATAGCGATGGCGCGGGCGATACGTTTGTTGCCCGTCCCATGAATGGCAAGCCGGGTCAGCGGCATCCCGGAGAGCTCGCGCAGATCGTAGCCGAACATTGCCGCAAAGCCCGGGTTGCCTTCCAGTATCTGCGTGTTGTCATGCAGGATAATCCCGTCAAAGACCGTCTCCAGCAAGGTACGGTAGCGGGCTTCACTCTCCGCGAGAATGGTACGGCGATCGGCCTCAACAAGATTACGATGGTTCGACCAGACGACGACCAGCGTAGAGAGGATTTCCACAAAGATGGTCGGCACTACAATGAGCCGGAAGGAAATGAGTGATGAGGCCAGCGGGAGCACCAGCAGGCCCGCCAGGTGAATCACCATGAGTGCAATAGACCATCGCAGCGGGAAGAAGATGCCAGAGAGTACCACTGCCAGCAGCAGCCAGACCAGCAGTTCACCGACAAATACCAGCGAGGGATTAACCAGCAGCGCGGCGGTGAAGGTCAGCACGGTGAGGCTGGCGACAGCTATCGCGGCCCCATACGCAAAGAATCGAGTGCGGCTCAGGATATACACCGCGACAAACGCCGCGATCATGACCAGCGCGATCTGAAAGAATGTATTCTGAAAGGGAGAGCCTGCCCGTGTCAGGACTACCCACAGCACACCCAGAATGGCCTGTGGGATCAGAAAGACCATGATCACGGTCAGCAACTGCGCCTGGCGCCGTTGATCTGGCTCACGGATATGGGCAGATGGCTCCACAAACAGTGCGTACAGCCAGGAAAGCAACGATTCTTTCGGCCTGTCAGAGGCCGGACTCAGTACGGAAGTGGTTATTTCCTGAAGAGCGTCTGACTGCCACATAGTCCAGTCCTGTGGGATAATCAAGCCCAGGCTGGCAGCCAACCACCTAACCCGGGTCAGGCATTACCATCAATACCCATATCGTATGGTATCATATTGAGAGTACATTCCATTATACGCTAAACAACAGAATCATGGGCGTGAGAGAACATCCCCCGCAGGCGTACAGGTTCAGCACGACAGCGGTACTGTTTTCCCCCATGACAGAGGTACTATGAGCATCGGCTCTAACTCCGAACAAACCAGTACCATCCCGTCCACAGGCGCGTTTCTCCGCCTCCCGCCGGAGCAGGTTCAGGCATATGCCCGCTCGTTGACGGTAGCGCTCTCAACCAGCGGTACCTCGCGCTGGTACTTCCTGGAACACGGGAATCCCCGCCAGGGCTACCATCAGCCTCATGAATTCGAGAGCTACGGACGGCTGGTCATTGACCGGGTGATGGAGATCGCAGCCATCATCTTTGCGGATGGCGTGCAGACGCTCTTCATCCCCGGCTTCGCCGGTGGACAGGGGAGCCGCAACCCCGAGTATCACCGGAATATGCAATGGGTCTACCGGATGCTGGTCGATGATGTGACACGCCGCCTGTATGATCGCTACCAGATGGGGGTCGTATTTCGTGGCGCATGGCGGCGGCTCTTCGAGTGGCTCAACGCAGACGACCTTGCCCGGGATTTCGAGGTACTTGAGCAGGAAGCACAGGGGCGGGAGCGCCGCCTGATCTGGTACGTGGCAGACGATTTCATCCCGGTGGAAGTCCTTCCACTTGTGCGGGATTCGCTGAATGTGACCGGCGCCATGCCGGCAATGGCGACTCTGTCAGAAGCCTACTACGGGCGCCCACTGGAGAAGGTCGATATCTTCATCGGCAATAACAAGCCCAGCGTGGCCGGGTTGTGCCCACCGCTGCTCTCGCTTGGTGACCTGTACTACACTGTCAGCCCGATCACCTACCTTCAGGCAGATGACTGGCGGCGCATCCTGTATGACCACCTGTTCGAGCGTCGCGGACACTACCGGGACTTCCAGTCGATGGATGAGACCACGATCGAGGAGATGCGGCAGTTCTATACCGCCACGCAGGGGGCTATTATCGGGACAGGGGCATATCACCGTGCCAGCCAGTCGTGGCGGCCTGCGCCATGGTACCACTCTGACGACACCCCCTGAGGCGCTTAATCTCGCAGGTACGCGTCGATTTCCTGCGGGTGAGGTGCTCCACCATCCGTGTACACAAAATAGCCTTCCGCCCACAGCTTGCCCGCCCACAGCCGCTGTGTGAGATGGGGATAAGCAGCGAACGCCTCCCGCTCCGAGATCTGCTTCAGGATTTCTACTACCGCATCGAGCGAATAACGTGGCGCGACTGACAGCACCAGCCGGACATGGTCGAGGTGTATGGTGAGTTCCCACAGTTCCCAGTCATACGCCCGGGTGATATTCGGAAACAGTGTCCGCAGGTACTCTGCCAGGTCTCCCCGGAGCAGATCATCCTGTCGAGGCTTCAGCAGCAGGACGTATTTTAACTGGTAGAGCGCGTGGCTGGTCGGACGGAGCGATGTGGACGGGCGCAAAGGCTCCCGGGCGGCCTTCTCTACCGGGGCAGGCTCCGCCTGAACCGGTATTGCCGGCGGTTGCTCCGGTGCTGATCGCACCACATCCGGAGGAGGAGAGGGTACAGCATGATCCGGGCCCCGGCCTGGGCCGCCCGCGCGTGGCTGCTCCGCCTCCTCGGATGGCACAACGGCCAGAAGATCAAGCCGATCCAGCACACAGCGCGCGGAGAAGATCGCCGCCGCGACAATGTTGTCCGGGCGGAACAGCGTCTTGCCGATCCAGAAACTCTCCTGCGGAGCCGTGTCTGCGTTGGCCACGAAGTAGCCCGCTGCCGCGCGAAGCACAGCCTCGTCTTCAAACAGGCGGCGTTCATACGCGCTGCCCAGACCGATAATGCAGTGTGCGGTCTCTTCCAGTGTGCTGCGCCCGAAATGGCCCCAGCCGCCATCCGGGTGCTGGTGAGCCAGCAGGAAGTCAAGGCAGCGCCGTGCAAGATCATCCTGCCAGCCGGTCAGCGTCTGGAGCGCATGCGACACCGAGTAGTAGGGTGAGATGTGCCACTTATCGTCAATCGTGCCATCCTGCGCGATATGTATCTCCAGCCAGCCCGTCAGCTTCTCTGCGAGGACGCGATGCGGTATACCTGGCTGGGCAAGCAGGGCGGCAAGCCCATGGATATTGGTCGAAACCGAGGCGTCCCGCTCATCCGGGTAGGATTTGAAGTAAGTGCCGTCCCAGTAGCTCAGAATCGCATCATCGGAAACCTGCCTGCCTCCCCAGGAGAGCACGGTATGGCCGACCAGCGTATCGTCACCATCGTTGACACGAAAATACTGGCTGGATGACAGCCCCTCACAGTCCAGGTGCCAGGTCTGCTCCACGCTGTCGATGATATCCTCGATGGGCAGGTCTGCGGCATGCAGGCCCGCCCGCCGGAACATGTCCAGCACCCATACTCGCTCGAACACCTCGGCAGGCCAGCAGAACGGGGCGCCTCCATCACCCAGCACCATCACTTCATCAAGATATGCCGCCGCCCTTCGGGAGTCACTTCCGACACTGCGCCGCCCGTAGAGATACGCCGCCGTCGCCGCCACGGAAGTCACAATCGAGCCGTTGGATTCCAGGATAGAGTCGTCGAGCAGGGCAAGCTGGGCCTTAGGGAGCATCTCAAGGCTGAACCACCATGCCCGCGGCTGGGTCAGGTCAAAAGCTGCGGAACTGATCAAGCGGAGTTTCTGCTCGCTGTTCTGGCTGATCACCTCCCATTTGTCTGTCGGGAGCTGCGGGCCGTAGAACGGGCTGAGAGTATTCCGCAGCATTGGCAGGAGCAGTTCAAAGCCAACCGGTTCGTGGGGTTCCCGTTCAAGGTCCGCCGCGTAGCGGTTGAGGGCCTGCAGGCCCCGTTCGATGCGGTACTGATCGTTGTAATTTGTCTGCCAGGTGTGCAGCGCGCGCAGAGCCGCCAGCGTGGTAATCGTCCGTTCGTGTGCGTAGTAGATCGTCGGTTCGCCCCACCCGCCATCCGGTAGCTGGCTTTCGCGCAGGTACTCCAGCGCGGCGGGCCAGGCAGGCTGCTCACGGTTCTCCAGCGCCGGGACAAGCGCCACCCACGCCGTGCTGTAGGCGTCTGTGGAGACCCAACCCGTAAGGTTGTTCAGCCAGCGAAGAGTGCGGAGATCAGGCTTCGGAATCGCCATAGGTTGGAACAGTCCAGCCCACGCTGCGTCAGAATCACAGAATAGGATTCAAGCCTGTGGCCTTTCACGGGTAGTCTGTACCAGCCCGCGCAAGGCCACAGGAGATATTCAACTGGCAGGACGGCTGTTCAACCCGGAATATGCAAGGCTTACCGGGGAGGGGTTGAGCGGGCAACGCCGCGTCTGCGTTCCCACTCCGCGAGGTTAGCGGGCGGGAGTAACGCGTCGGCATAGCGGCAGTTGGCAGCCACCGTCCAGGAAATCACCGACTGTGCAGCCTCAAGCGTCGTGACAGCCACATTGCCTAACCGGTCTTTCTCCACCACTGCACCCCGCATGATGAAACTTCCGTCGTCAGCGAACACATCCACCACATCCCCCGGAGAGAGGGGCCTGGGCTGCTGCGCCACATGCCTGCGGTGCGCGGCGACAAAGTCATCAAAAAAGGTAGCAGGTGTGCCCGACCTGACCTGCCCGGGAACCGCCGGTCTGCTGTCAGCCTCCAGACTGCCCTCGCCCCATTCGTTCAGCGCGGGATCCGCTTTCTTACTCATCGTGTCCTTCTGCCCCATCCCGATAACACCCTCGATCCCCTTACTTGCCTGTATAGTACAGGTCATCATACTATACAGGATGTCACAACTGAATGACAACTGGAAGATGACCTCAGTCCTGTTACCGGTACAGTCCGTGGAAAAGCGGCTTTGCAGCAGGCCGTGAAGCCTTAGTCCGTCCCACCTGAATAACCCTGTGGATGCGTCTGGTGCCAGGCCCAGGCCGTTGAGATGATCCGGCCCAGCTCAGGGATGCGTGGTTCCCAGCCCAGTTCGGCGCTGGCGCGGTCAGCGCAGGCGACCAGCCGGGGAGCGTCGCCCGGGCGGCGCGCAGATTCGGCTGCCGGGATGCTGTGCCCGGTCACTTCCCGCGCTACGTCGATCACCTCACGGATGCTGTAGCCGCGCCCGTTACCCAGGTTGTATGTCGCGGCGGCACGCTCATCCAGCCCGGCGAAGGCCAGCACGTGGGCGGAGGCCAGGTCTTCGATGTGGATGTAGTCACGGATGCAGGTGCCGTCAGGCGTCGGGTAATCGGTGCCGAACACCGCGATCGACTCCCGCTGACCGAGCGCCACCTGCAGCACCAGCGGGATCAGGTGTGACTCCGGCTGGTGCGCCTCGCCACGCAGCGCCCGCCCTGCGCCATCGAGCATCGCGCCGCAGGCGTTGAAGTAGCGCAGCACACAGTAGCGCAGGCCATGAATCTCGTGGTACCAGCGGATCATGCGCTCGATCATCAGCTTGGTTTCAGCGTAGACATTCGC
>JADZAD010000111.1 GCA_020852775.1 Anaerolineae bacterium | reverse complement strand
GCACGCGGCGTCACCGCGAGGACCTCCTGGCGGTAGCGCACCTCGCCGCCGTTGCGCCGCACGGCCTCCGCCAGCGTTTCGGCTATCGCGCCGATGCCGCGTTCCGGGTGCGCGACGCCGCGGCGGGGCAGATCGAGTGCGGACGCGCCGAACAGCCCATAAGTGTAGTCGCTGGTGGTCTGCGCGGCGATCAGTGTCTGGGCATCCACGAACAGCTTGAGCGCCTCCGGCAGGCCGCGCAGATGGCGGGCAAGGGGCAGCAGCGCATCCAGCGCGAGCGCGGGGTTCGCATGGCGCAGCGGGTTGGAGAAAAGCCAGCGCAGGCCCTTGCTGCTCAGGTCGGCCAGATCAGCGGGTGTCTGTGGCGGCCAGGCCGGGTTACGCAGGGCGAGATCCCACAGGGCGTCCGCGGTCGCTTCCTGCCAGCGCCAGAAGCGCGCGGCTTCCGGCCCGAAGGCTTCTTCACTGGCCTGCCAGCGCCGGTCATCCGACCAACGGCTCACGGACTGTCCGTCCGGCAGGTGGACGATCATCGCCGGCTCGCTGTGCTCCACCGGCCAGCGTTCGATGCCCACCGCCTTGCCGATGATATCCAGTGGGCCGCCCGGGTAGAAGCCTCCAGCCAGCGTCGCGCCTGCATCGAAGCGGTAGCCTTTATGAAAGAACGTGCCGGCACAGCCGCCGGGATAGACGTGCGCTTCGAGCACCGTCACCCGCAGGCCAGCACCAGCCAGGAGTGCGGCGGTGGTTAAGCCGCCGACCCCCGCGCCGATGATGACCGCTCGTGTATCCGCTGCCTGTTGTCTGCGTTGCGCCATGCGCTTCTTTCTCAGTATCAGAGCCGTCGTGCCGGCATCTCTGCTGCTCATCCCGCACGACAGGCATTTCAATCACGAAGTTCCAGCCAGACTCCACCGTCTTCCAGTTTGACCGCGAAGACCGGGAGTGTTTCCTCGCGGGAGAGCTTCCCGAGGATGCGAGAGATGCCGCCCGGTGGCCAGGGCGCCCAGGCCTTGACATCCCCGGTGTGCAAGTCAAACGCGCTTTGGTGCCACGGGCAGTGCAGCGTGCCATCCGCATCGAGGCGCCCCAGTGTAATCGGGAAGTGCAGGTGCGGGCAGTGGTTATCACAGGCGAAAATCTGATCTTCCTGGCGGATGACGAGGATTTCGCGGCGTCCGATCTTAACGATCTGCCGCTCGTTGCGCGGCAGGTTCTCCTCATCCAGAATCCGGACCCAACCCATGCTGACCCGTCTTTCTGCACGGAGGCTAACGCTTCTCCAGGTGACGCCGGGTCTGGACCTGCCGCCAGGCGAACAGCAGCGGCAGGCTGAGCCAGACCAGCATCCCGACCGGGCCCCAGAAGGCGTGACGCTTGACTTCACCCTCCACCTGGTCATAGACCTCGGTCGTGTGGCCGTCCAGCCGGACGAAGTTGTGCCGGTGCCGCCATACCGCGAACGGCGCCTTGCCGCCGATGGTATCGGTGAACCCCTCGGTCGAGACGTCCTCGATCAGCGACTGCCAGCGCAGCGGGATGGGCCCCATCCATAGCGTGAAGTCAAGGATCGATCCCTCGATCAGCGGGTCCGGGGCGCTGTGGATCACCGCCGGGCTGACGGGCGGAACCAGTGCACGGAAGCCGGAGGCGTGGGCGTGAAACTCGGCGACTTCCGCCTGCGTGGCCCGGACGGTAAAGCGGTGCTCGTATTTCATCACCATTCGGCCCAGGCGCTAACGGGCAGGCTTGCCGAACAGGGCGCGCACGGCCTGTTCAGCATCCGGGTAGGTAAAGTTGAATCCGGCAGCTTCCAGCTTCTTTGAGGAGGCGAACTGCCCGTCCAGCAGCACCCCGGCTACCTCGCCGAGTGCCAGCCTCAGCGCGAAACCGGGGGTGGGCATAATCGCCGGACGGCCCATCACGCGCCCGATGATGCGCGCCATCTCGCCGTTGCTCACCGGTTTCGGGGCGGTGAGGTTGTACACGCCCTCAGCGTCCGGGTATTCGATCAGGAAGCGGATCGCGCGGACTTCATCGTCCGTGTGGATCCATGAGAAACCCTGACTGCCGCTGCCCAGCGGGCCCCCGGCGATGATCATCTTGAAGGGAATCAGCAGGCTGGGGAACGCCCCGCCGTCCATGCTGAGTACGACGCCCGTGCGGATCGTCGCCACGCGCACACCCTGAGCGCGTACCGGCTCGATCGCCTGCTCCCAGTCCACGCACACCTGCGCGTCGAAGGATGTGCCTGCAGGCGCGCCCTCATCGACGAGGCGGTCGGTGCTGCCATAGTAACCTACGGCCGAGGCCTGAATCACCGTCTTCGGCTTGATTTTTGCCTGCGAGACGGCTTCCACTACCGCGGCGGCGGCGGCGAGGCGGCTCTGCAGGATCGATTGCTTGCGGCTGGCCGTCCAGCGGGTGGGCGGGAAGCCTTCCCCTGCAATGCTCGTCCCGGCGAGGTTGACGATCGCGTCCGCACCTTCTGCGTGTGCCAGCCAGCCCTGCGCCGTCCGGCCATCCCAGCCAACAACCTTGACCCCAGCGGGCAGGTTGCGTGCCTTCTGTGGATTGCGGGTGAGTACAACCACCTCGTGCCCATCCGTGGCAAGGCTGCGTGTGAGTGCGCACCCGATCAGGCCGGTTCCCCCGGTGATGACTACCTTCATAGTGTGATAACTCCTCGATAGTTGAGAAGACGATGGCGGAGTCGTGTACTTGTACAAATATTGTACAAGGTTTGTTCTGTGGATTCAAGTACCCTGTTCATGCCAGTCTCCGGCAACAGAAGAAGCCGGGATAATCCGGCTTCCCGCCTGTTGACTCTGCTGGTTTCAACCGCACAGGGCGCGGCGCGCGGGCTGGCGGAGCACGGTTCTGAGCTTCTCCGGGGCGCTGGTGCGCGGGTCTCCGAGGTATATCTCGTGGTGCTTGCCTGCCGGGTCGAGGCCCTGTTCCTTCATAAAGACATGCATCGCGTTGATGGTCGGGGCTTCTGCGCTGTACGGGCCGATGTGCATCGTCTGAACGGACAGCCCTTCGTGGAAGCGTTCCAGCCGCAGACGGTCAAGCGCCGCAGATGGATGCCTGGCGCGCACGGAGGCGATCGCCTGTTCGACCATCTCCGGGCTGATATGCTCCGGCTGGCGGATCATCGCCGTCCACTGCCAGGCAGAAGGATCCTCATCGACCAACTCAAAGATCGCCTTGCCTGGCACGTACCAGAGCGCCTCCAGCGGCAGCACGGTGTAATCGATGCCCGGTTCCTTCTTGCTGGTGAACTTCAGCGTGTACGAGACGCCATACAGAGCTTGCAGTGCTTCGTGAAACGGGCCTTCCTCGTTGGGGCTGCCCGCACCGTCCACCATCAGGAACGGCAGCGGTGGCACCTCGATGATCTCGAACCGGCCGGCGGGCGGCTGGTAAAGGTACTTCTCCGTCTTCTTGAAATCCAGTTTCTGAACCATGGCGGCCCTTTCGTGATGCTGGTCACGGGCGCCCCCCACGGGTTCCAGAGTATCCCGCTCCCTGTCCGCTGTCAATCACGGAACTCAGGGCGCCATGAGCGATCCCAGTAAGGCCACAGACGCCTCGACGATCTGCGCCTGCTGCTCGTCCAGGCTGATGCTGGCCGGGTTGTCCCCACGCTGGGGGCCGTAGTGGCCGAATCCGGCATGGTTGCCACCCTCAATGGCGACATAGGTTGTGTCTGCCGGCAACAGCGGACGCGAGGCGTCGATCTCCTCGACCGAGGCCAGCCCGTCGAGTGTGCCGTAGATCGACGTCACCGCCAGGCCCGAGGCGGAGAGGTTGTCGGTTTCCGCGGGCCACGCAGCGTAGAGCAGCAGCCCATCAACTGCGCCCGGGTGGGCATAAGCGTAGCGCGCCGCCATCGCCCCGCCCAGTGAGTGCCCTCCGACTGCCCAGTGCTCGATCTCATAGAATAAGGCCTGTACGTCGGAGGCGCTGTCCGGGCTGGTCACGGCGAGGTTGAGCGGCATCCGCACGATCGCCACGAAATAGCCCTGTTCTGCGATGGCGCGCATCGTCGGCGCATAGGATTCGGCCCGCACCAGCCCGCCGGGGTAGAAGATCAGCCCGGTGGTGGGCCTTGTTCCGGTCGGTGTGAACGTGATCCAGTGCCCCTGATCGGCAACCGCCACCGCGCTGGTTGACTCCAGGCCCTGTGCGCCCTCCTCAGTGGGGCCGGCGGAGGTCGCCAGGGCGAAGGCAGCGCCGCCACCACTGATGAGCACCAGCAGGCCAGCTACGGTGGCGATGATCCGGATGATCCACTTCTTCATAGTTGTTGTGTCCTCTGTGGGCGGAAAACGTACTGGCGATCGCGCCAGGATTATACTGGCCGGGGCAGCGTTATTTCACCCCGGCTCTTTCTTGCACGACTTTTACGGGCCTCTAACCGGGTTCTGATACCGGGGTCGTACACTCCGGATAATGAACGCTGGTAACAGGGTGTGGAGGTGTATGATGAGACGTTCACTGGTCCCTTACAACAGCAACGACCCATTCCGCGAAATGTATCGCATGCTTGATACCATGCGCGACTTCGCCCGGATCGGGCCGATGGCAGGCTGGACAATGCAGCCTGAAGACACGCAACTGGCGATCAACGTGCGCGAGGATGGTAAGAACATCCTCGTTGAGACGGCGATCCCCGGCGTGGCGGCAGAAGACATCCGGATTGACGTCACCGGCGATATCCTGACGATCTCCGCGGAGACGCGCCGCGAACAGGAAGCGAACGAGGAAGGCTGGCATGTCCGTGAACTGCGCTACGGCAAGGTCGCCCGCTCGGTACAACTGCCCGTAGCGGTTGATGCGGGCAAGGCTGAGGCCGAAATCGAGAACGGCATCCTCTCGGTACGCCTGCCGAAGTCCTCACCGAACCCGGTACAGAAGATCGCCGTCAGGGCGCGCAACCTGCTGGAAGGCGGCGCGAAGAAGAAGTAAGGCGTACTGGCCACAGACAGGGCGGGGGTGACCCCGCCTTTTTGATTCCGGGCATCGGTTCAGCCGAGCTCGCGGCGGAAGGTGCGGTGGTTCTTGATGTTCTCGTAGCCGATCTCAAGATAGAAGGCGTGTGCCCGCTCGCGGATGATATTGGAGCGCAGCACGACGGCGGTGCAGCCGCGCATCCGGGCCCAGCCCTCGGCGGCCTCCATCAGAATCCGCCCGATCCCCTGGCTGCGGCAGGCCTCGTGCACCACCAGCCCATCCACCTCGACCGTGCGGTCATCGAAGAGCAGGTAGCGCTCGTGCATCTGCACCCAGCCCACGATCTGCCCGTCGATTTCCGCAACACGGATCGCCACGTCCTCCCGGGGGAGGATGGCAGCCAACCGTGACTCGATCACGGCCTGCGGGGCGGGGTAGCCAAGCTGCCCGGTCAGTGGGGTGAGGGCTGCGGCGTCACACGCTTCGGCGGGGCGAACGGTTACAGTGGGGGCGCTCATGTTGGCCTGTCTTTCTCAGGATGGATGGCAGGCGGATTATAACGCCTGTCATCCGGCCCGGTTGGTGAAAGCGGCATCCGGTGGCATAATCGACACACTGCACCTGTTCGTGCCCCATGCAAATGAGGGCCCCTATGAGCACCACTCCCCGCGGTACCGCGGAGCATCACCTGCGCCGCAAATTTATCTTCTTCGGGCTGGACTCGATCTTCTTCCCGCTCGGGCTGGTCTTTCTGGATGTCGATACCGTCCTGACGACCTTCATGACCAACCTTACCGACTCCAAACTGCTGATCGGTCTGCTGGCGACGATGTTCGGGCTGTACTGGGGCCTGCCGCAGATCATCGCCGGGAATTACGCGGCGCGGCTGGAGCACAAGAAGCCATACCTGATCCGCGTCACGGTTTTTGGCCGCCTGTCGATCCCGCTGCTGGCGCTGTACATGAAGCTGACCAACGGGGAGCCGGCGTGGCTGACGATCGTGGTGTTGTTCCTTGCGCTGGGGGTGCTGCTGACGACCGACGCGATGGGCTCCGTGGCGTGGCTGGACATCCTCGGCAGGGCCTTCCCCACCGAGCGCCGTGGTGGCTTTATGGCGCTGTGGAACATCGCCAAGGGCGTCCTCTCGATCGGAGTGGCGTCACTGATCGGCCTGCTGCTCAGTGAGAGCGGCCTGGCCTACCCGGATAACTATACGCTGATTTTCGTCGGCGCGGTGATCTTCCAACTGCTGTCCACGATCTCCCTGATGGCGATCGTCGAGCCGGACCTCGCCGAGCACGAGGTCGGGGCGGTGGTCATCCACTGGAATGAGTTTGGCTCGTATGTCCGGCGCGTCTTCACCGAGGATGCACGGATGCGCCGCCTTGCGATCGGCAAGGTGCTCTACCAGGCGATGCGGATGGCCTCACCGTTCTATGTGGTGTACGCGATCGAGCGTTTCGACTTCCCGGTGGCGTCGATTGGCCTGTTCATCATCGCACAGAACGTCGGCCCGCTGATCGCCAATCTCGTGCTGGGACAGGTCTCGGATCGTTTCGGCGCGCACCGTGTCTTGCAGTTCGGCACCGCCTTCATCATGACCGCTCCGGTGCTCGCGCTGGCGCTTCCGCTGCTCGGGCTGGATCGCGCCGGGCTGGAGGCGGCCTTCCTGTGGATTTACGTCTGCCTGGGCATGGTCGGGCCGGTGATGTTCCTCGGTTATACCAACTACGCACTCGACATCACGCCCGGCGGGCAGCGCAGCATCTATATGGGCATCATCAACGCGGTGGCAAGCCTCGGCCTGCTGGGGG
This sequence comes from Anaerolineae bacterium, assembly GCA_020852775.1. Classification (GTDB taxonomy): domain Bacteria; phylum Chloroflexota; class Anaerolineae; order Aggregatilineales; family UBA3940; genus JADZAD01. Next base: position 3,114 of record JADZAD010000111.1, on the reverse strand, counting down.
CGATGCTCGGCGGTTTTATCCTGGACACCTTCTCTTATCCGGTGCTCTTCGCCCTCTCACTGCTAATGGGGGTCGGGGCGCTGCTGATGGTGTCGCAGTTGAAGCATGTCCGGGCGGAGACTGTCAGCGTGGCGTGAGTTCCCCGGAAGCTGCAACTTTGTGGAGGAATTCACGTTAGATAGTTATACTCCCCTTTGTGGTTGAGTTCCCTCGTCGCATACGCCGAGGCCCTCACAGAGGGGTCAGTGGCGCCTGTTCTGAAACATCCTCTCTGGACCTTCTCTTCGGGACGCGCCCTGATTGTCAGCCGGAACCCTGTCAGAGACCCGGCACGATGAAGAATGCCGCATTCAGTTCAGCAGATCGGAGCCAGAAATCAATGTCCCAGTTTGAGCAGTTCACCGTGCCCGCCCGCGCCGTCTGGAAGGAAGCGGTCGCCCGCTACCACAACCCGGCGATGTGGCGCAGTACCTGGCAGCTCGTTAATTCCATTGTGCCCTATATTGCCCTGTGGGTGGGTATGTATTTCAGCCTGCGGGTGTCCTACCTGCTGACGCTGGTGCTTGCGCTGGTGGCTGGCGGATTCCTGACCCGGATCTTCATCATCTTCCACGACTGCGGCCACGGGGCGTTCTTCAAGTCTCGCCAGGCCAATGACTTCTGGGGGATCCTGACCGGGGTGCTGACCTTCACCCCGTACTACGAATGGCGACATGAACACGCCATCCACCATGCCGGCTCCAGTAACCTGGAACGCCGCGGTGTGGGCGATGTCTGGACGCTGACCGTCGATGAGTACCTGGCGCTGAGCCGGTTTGACCGGATCAAATACCGTGTCTACCGCCACCCGCTCTTCCTGTTCACCGTCGCGCCGGTCTTTACCTTCCTCGTGCTGAAGCGCTTCCCGATCCCGCAGTCGAAGGGTGCGCGTGAGCGCGGCAGTATCCGCTTCACCAACATCGCGCTGCTGCTGGTCGCGGTGATCCTCAGCCTGGTGCTGGGCTGGAAGGAATACCTGCTGATCCAGCTCCCGGTGATTGGCTTCGCGTCGATCATGGGGGTGTGGCTGTTCTACGTGCAGCACCAGTTCGAGGGGACTTACTGGGAGCATAACGCCAAGTGGGACTACGTCACCGCGGCGTTGAAAGGCAGTTCATTTTACAAGCTGCCGAAGGTGCTGCAGTGGTTCTCCGGGAATATCGGGCTGCACCACATCCACCACCTCAGCCCACGCATCCCGAACTACTACCTGCAGAAGTGCTTCAACGAGAACCCGATCTTCCAGCAGATTCAGCCGGTGACGTTCTGGCGGAGCTTCAAGTCTGCAACATACCGGCTGTGGGACGAGCAGACGGCCCGGCTGGTCAGCTTCCGTGAACTGAAGCACCTGCTCCGGGCGCGTGAGCAGCGGCAGATGCCCTCGGCGTAAGAACCGGGCGCACATCCTGACAAGCGCACGGCGCGGATGGAAATCCCCACCCGCGCCGTGTTGATTCTCACTGCGGGGCGGACTTCCCACCACGCGGGCGGGGGGTGGAGACGGGCAGGCGCAGGCGCAGCAGACGCGCCCCGAAGCGCAGCGCGATCACCGTCGTGCTCCCGGCGATCAGCGCAGCGCCGGGGTAGCGGGGATACAGCAGGAAGGTGACCAGCGCGCCCCCGGCGGCGGCAGAGGCGTAGAAGTCGCTGGCGCGGTAGAGGATGCCGGGCACTTCCCCGGCGAAGATGTCGCGCAGCATGCCGCCGCCCACGCCGCTCACCACACCCGTGAAGAGTACGCCCCACAGCCCCAGCCCGGCGTCGATCCCGCGCTCCGCGCCGAGTGCCGCGAACACCCCAAGCCCGATCGTATCGAGCATGAACAGGCCGTTCCGCAGCAGGCCGGTGTGTTCCAGCCGGGTGTGAAGCGTGAAGACCACCAGCGCTGCCCCGACCACTGCCCAGATCAGCGGTTCGTTCTGCAGTGCCGAGGGAGGGAGCTTACCCACGACCACGTCACGGATCGCGCCACCGCCCACGGCTGTCGCCAGCGCGAGCACGGTCACACCGACCAGATCGAACTCCTTTTCAATCGCGGTCAGCGCCCCGGCCACCGCAAAGGTCAGGGTGCCGGCCCAGGTCAGAACAAGCAGGATGTCCATGGAGACTACTCCGGATTCGGGTGAATTCGGTGGTATAGTAACGTAGGAACAGCGATTAGCCATTAGCGATCAGCTAACAGCCTTCTTCCAGGGAGCCCCGCCATGACCACCACGCGCGATGAACTGAATGCCGCCCTCGGCCTCGTGGAGGCCTCGCTTGCGACCGAACAGGAGAAGCGCCGGCTGCCCGGGTTCTCCGCCTGCGTTGTGCTTGACCAGGAGACAACCTGGGCAGGCGGCTTCGGCAAGGCGAACCTCGAAACTGGCGCCCCGGCGACCGCCGAAAGCGTCTACCGGATCGCTTCGATCACCAAGCCATTCACCGCGATCATGCTGATGCAGGGACGCGATGCTGGGCTGGTGAGCCTCGATGACCCGGTGGAAAAGCTCGTGCCGCGCTTCCGGCTGCGCCACCGCAGTGGGGTAGAGTACAAGCCAACCTATCGCCAGCTCGCTTCGCATACCGGCGGCCTCCCGCGGGAAGCACCATTCGACTACTGGACGACCATGCAGGGGCCGACGATCGAGCAGGTGCTTGACAGCCTGCCACAGATGGAACTCACCTTCCGCCCCGGCACCGAGAACAAATACTCAAACCTCGGGTATACGCTGATCGGCCACGCGATGGAACTGGCCTTCGGGCAGCGCTACGGCGATTACGTGATGGAGCATATCGTCCGTCCACTGGGGATGCGCCATACGGATTTCCAGCCACAGGGTGAGACGGCTGACCTGCTCGCGGTGGGGTACGCGAAGAGCGGAACGGGGTATGTACCCGCGCCGCACCTCAACGACGGCGATGTCGCGCCCGGAACGCGCCTTTACGCCAGCGTCGCGGATATCGCCGAGCTGATCAAGCTCCAGTTCCGGGACGCGCCCACCAGTGGCGGAACAAACGTCCTGAGTGGCGTATCCGTGCGGGAGATGCACGCCCCGGTGCTGATGTCCGCTGACTGGTCGAGCGGGATCAGCG
>JADZAD010000110.1 GCA_020852775.1 Anaerolineae bacterium | reverse complement strand
TACAATGGCAGGAATATCACCGTGAGGAGCCATCATGTCTACCACGCTCATTCGCAACATCCATACGCTGGTTACGATGAACGCAAGCCGCCAGGAGATTACCAATGGCGGCTTGTTTATACGTGACAACGTGATCGAGCAGGTCGGGCCAATGGACAGCCTGCCCACACAGGCCGATCAGGTCATCGATCTGAGCGGGCACATCGTCCTGCCCGGCCTGGTCAACACCCACCATCATATGTACCAGACGCTCACCCGGGCCGTGCCCGCCGCACAGAACGCCAACCTGTTCAACTGGCTGGTAACGCTCTACCCGATCTGGGCGAACCTGACCGCCGAAGCCATCTATACCTCGGCGCTGATCGCCATGAGCGAACTGATTCTCACCGGCTGTACCACCTCCAGCGACCACCTGTACATCTTCCCGAACGACGCCACGCTTGATGACGAGATCCGCGCCGCACAGGAAATCGGGATGCGCTTCCACGCCGCGCGCGGCTCAATGAGCCTGGGTGAGAGCAAGGGGGGGCTGCCGCCGGATCGCGTCGTCGAGGATGAAGCCGCGATCCTGAAGGACTGCCAGCGCGTGATCGAGACCTACCATGACGCCAATCGCCACGCGATGCTGCGGATCGTGCTCGCGCCGTGCTCACCCTTCTCGGTGACGAGCGACCTGATGCGCGAATCCGTGAAGATGGCACAGGCCTACAATGTCACCCTGCACACGCACCTCGCGGAGACGCTCGATGAAGAGCAGTTCTGCATTGAGCTCTTCGGGCGCCGCCCGGTCGAATACATGGAAGACCTCGGCTGGGTGGGGGAGAACGTCTGGCATGCCCACTGCGTCCACATGAGCGAACCGGAAGTCGAGCGGTTCGGGAGGACGAAGACCGGTGTGGCACACTGCCCGAGCAGCAACATGCGGCTGGCGAGCGGGATCGCGCCGGTGCTGCACATGCGGAAGAACGGCGTCCCGATGGGCCTTGGCGTTGATGGCTCGGCGAGCAACGACAGCAGCCACATGCTGGCGGAGGCGCGCCAGGCGATGCTGCTGCAGCGCGTCAAAGGCGACCCCGGTGCGTTGAGCGCCCGTGACGTGCTGGAGATCGGCACGCTGGGCGGGGCAGGCGTGCTGCGCCGCGACGACATCGGCTCGCTGGAGCCGGGCAAGTCTGCCGACCTGATCGCGATCAACCTGAACCGTGTCGAGTACGCCGGCGCGCTGCATGACCCGGTCGCCGCGACGATCTTCTGCGCCCCGGTGCGGGTGGACTGGTCAATGATCAATGGCAAGGTCGTCGTGAAGGACGGAAAACTGACCACGATTGACCTGCAACCGGTTGTCGAGCGCCACAACCGCATCGCACGGGCCATGCTCAACGGAGAGTAAGCCATGAGCCGTACCATCATCAGAGGTGGGACACTGGTCACGGGTGGTGACGCCCTGCGCGCCGATCTGCTGATCGAGGGTGAGGCCATCACCGGTATCCTCACGGACGCGGCGCCGGGCCCGGGCGACAGGGTGATCGACGCCAGCGGAATGCTGGTGCTGCCTGGCATCGTTGATGCGCATACACACATCCAGCTTGATACCGGCCTTTACAGGACGGCGGACAACTGGGAGGTTGGCACCCGCGCTGCCGCCGCTGGTGGTGTGACCACCGTGATCGACTTCGCCAACCAGATCGTTGGTAAGCCCTACCAGGACGCGCTTGGCTCCCGGCTGGCGGAGACGGCCCCCTCACTGATCGACTATACCTTTCACATGGTGGTGCTTGACGCCCCGCGTGATCTCGGCGCTCTGCAGCGCGACCTGCAGAGCATCCGTGACCTGGGGATGAACAGCATCAAGCTGTTTACCACCTACCGCCCGAACTACTACCTCGACGATGCCGCGCTGCTGCGCGTATTTAAGGCCTTGCCCGAAGACATGATCGCCATGATCCACTGTGAAAACGACAGTATCGTGAGCGAGGCGACGCAGACACTCGTGGATAGTGGCAAAACAGGCTGGTGCTATCACGCCGAGGGCCGCCCGCGCGAAGCCGAGATCGAAGCCGCCAACCGGGTGCTTACCCTCGCCGCGATGAATCCCTCCGCTGCGTCGGTCTACGTCGCACACTGCTCATCCGCGCTTACTGTGCTGGACATCCAGCGCCTGCGAGAGCGTGAGCACGGCGGTGTGGTCTACTGCGAGACCTGCCCGCAGTACCTGCTGCTCGACGACGCGGTCTACCTCGGAGAGCAGGCTGAGCATTACATCCTGCAACCGCCGCTGCGGGGTGAAAGCGATCGGGAACTGCTGCGTGTGCTGGTGGAAGAGGGTGCAATTGACGTGCTCTCCACGGATACCTGCGACTACACCCTGATGCAGAAGCAGGCGAGCCGTGACTTCACGAAGACACCGGGCGGCCTGCCGGGTGTCGAAACGCTGCTGCCGCTGATGTACACCCTGTTCTGTGATGAGTTGGGGATGCCCGTCGAGGAGTTGATCCCGCTGATGACCGCCAACCCGGCGCAGATCTTCGGCCTGTACCCGCGCAAGGGTGGGCTGCAGATCGGCAGTGACGCCGACGTGGTGCTGTATGACCCGGAGCCTGAGCGCGTGATTCGCCATACCGGCCTGCATTACCTCGCCGGGTACAGCCCATATGAGGGGATGCGCGTCAAGGGTGAAGTCGTGATGACACTCTCCCGCGGGGAGGCCATCTACAACCGGGGCCAGTTCCCGGCGCAGGCCGGAAGGGGACGCTATATCGAGGCAGTCAGTTAGGCTCACAGCCACAGGAGGAAGAGCGCATGTACAACCGCCGCCGGCACATTATTACTGCGCGAGGCGACAAACCCGCCGCCGTGCTGCTCAGGAACGCCCGGCTTGTCAATACCTTCACCG
>JADZAD010000109.1 GCA_020852775.1 Anaerolineae bacterium | reverse complement strand
TCGGCTTTTTCCAGCTTCCGTGGCTGCCTGAGTGGGCTCTCAGCCGGAATCACTGGCGCGCTGCGACGGGGCTTCTGGTGGCCAGCGGACGGCGCGATCCGCAGACGGGGCATACCCTGACGTGGAACCACGCTGAGGACTTCCCATGCTATATCGAGGCGTGGTCGCAGCCTGGCGCCATCACCGGCATGCTGAACTGGTATCGCGCCATCCTGCGCTGCCCGCCGCGCCCGCTGACTGCGCCGCGGGTCCATGTCGAGACGCTGATCATCTGGGGCAGGCAGGATATCGCTCTCAGCGAATCGATGGCCCAGTCGAGCCTTGGCCTGTGTGACGATGGGCGGCTGGAGATGTTCGATGAAGCGTCCCATTGGGTGCAGCACGACCGGCTTAGCGAAGTCAGCCGCCTGCTGACTGGCTGGTTCAGCGGGCCAGCGCATCTGGCAGCGGAGAGTTGATCGATGCCTGCGCCCGCGGAACTCCGGATCGATGAACTGGACAGCCCTGCGGCACGTGCCGCGCTGCCGATCCTGATCGACCTGCTGCAGGATGCCGTCAGCGGCGGCGCTTCGGTGGGCTTTCTGCCGCCGCTTGCGCTGGAGGATGCCCGGCGCTACTGGGAGGACGTGATTGGCGGATTGACCAGTAATTCGCGTGTGCTGCTGGCGGCCCGGCTGGATGGACGTATCGTCGGGACTGTGCAGCTTGCGCTGGAGACGCGGCGTAACGGCGATCACCGGGCCGAGGTGCAGAAGCTGCTTGTCCACAGCGCCGCCCGGCGGCGTGGCATCGGGCGGGCGCTGATGGAGGCGGTTGAGCAGGCCGCCCGCGCACACCGGCGATCGCTGCTGGTGCTGGATACCCGGCTGGATGACCCGTCCGATGCGCTTTACCGGGCGCTGGGCTATACCGAGGCCGGGCGCATCCCTGGCTACGCCCGCAGTACCGACGGCTCGCTGCATACGACGGTGTTCTTCTATAAAATGCTTGCATGAGGTATCAGCTGACGTTGTCGCGGAACCAACGCACAGTTGCATCGATGCCCTCTTCCAGCGGTGTGGCTATCTGGCCGAACGTCTGGACAAATCGACTGTCATCGACGATGTACGGCTCTTCCCACTCATACATCATCTCACTGAACTCGCGCATAATTGGCACGAACAGCCCCAGCGCGCCGACCATCAGGCGCGAAGCGACCTGTATGCGGAGTTTTTGACCAGCAGCTGCATAAACTCTCCCAATGAACTGGTGTAGGCTAATCGGCGGTGCTGAGGGAATGTGCCAGGCTGAGCCCAATGCATCGTCACGTTCACCTAGGATTGCCAGCCCGCGCGCGATGTCCGGCACGTAAGTTACGGTGTGAGGCAGGTCGATGTTTCCGAGCGCCTGGGCTGCCTTACCGCGGATTGCTGCTCCGAACACAATATCCCCGACTGCTGAGTCCAGTGCTCGTGGCCCATAGAAATCTGATGCACGCCCGATAGCGACCCGTACCTTACCGGCCTGGTGTGCTGCGAGGAGGTCGTGTGCCATCGCTGCCCGGGTATGTCCTTTCCGTCCGGTGGCCGTATAGGGCAGGTTCTCATGAATTGGCCGGCCCCCGGTCGGCCCGTACATATACAGGTTCTCCATGACCACCAGTTTTGCCCCGGCGACGGCTGCTCCTTCGAGAACCCCAACCTGCAGCGGCGGGAACATCTCCGGCCAGCGGGTATAAGGCGCATTAGTACAGTTGTAGACAGTTGTTGCTCCGGTACATAGCGCACGTGTTGAGGCCAGATCGGTGGCGTCACCGACACGCATCTCCACCTCGGGGGGCACGGGGGCGCTTCCTCGCCGGTTGACAGCGCGCACCTGTTTGCCCTGAGCGGCAAGTGTCTCAACCAATGCCAGCCCAACCGGGCCCGTACCGAACACAACGTGCAGATCAGAATCGCGAGACATAGCTTTCTTCTCCTTGTGAATGTTATGGCTCCGGCAAACAGGCGCATCGAAGACACCTGCCGCTCTTGGAGGTTTGCACACTGAATTAAGATATCGCTGCAATGAGAGAAGTAGCAGGCTGCGTCAGCCCTTCCAGCCCATCCCGATTAGTATATTGCGAAGCTGGGCCTCAAAGAAAGCATTTGTATCACCGACTACCGGCGGCAGGTGCCCGAACACCTCGAGGCTGATGATGCCATGAAACTGCGTCCAGCCAACGGTACCCATATAGAGCGCAGCCACCGAAACAGGATAGCCATCCCCCTCGATCATGGCCTGTAGTGAAGCTTCAACTCCGGGAGGAGGCATCTGCATGGACGGTACGGGAATAATCTCTTCCTGTTGAGTCATCTCTTCAAGCAGGCCCACGATTACGGCGAAGCCGCGGATTACTACCGGTACGGTGATCTCTCGCGGAGCGTGATATCCGGCGATAGGTGTCCCGTAGATCAGCCCGAAATCGGCAGGATTGTCAACTGCCCAGCGACGATAGGCACGCAGCACGTTCATCAGTTTCGCTGAAGGTGGCGCCTGCGGCCCGGCGCAATCCCGGGCCGCCTCGATCTGCTCCGCCAGCGCGGTAAATACGTCAACAATCAGGGCTGTAACCAGGTCATCGAGGCTGGCAAAATAGCGATAGAGTGCCGGGGGCGTCAATCCAATCTCACGGGCAATGGCCCGGATCGACAGGCCTGCCGTGCCCTGCTCGGCCAGCAGGCGTCGAGCGGTGGCCTTGATCTCTTCTCGGGTAGCCTCCCGCTGACGTTCCCGTCGCGTCTCCGACATACGGCGCACTCCTGAGTAACTGACGTTCACTTGAGTGAACACTGTTAATAGTTTACAGTGTTCACTCAAGTGTGTCAAGTGAAGGAATAATGGAGGCTGATTCAGAGACCATCTATCCCAGCGAACGCAGTTCGGTATAGCGCAGGCTGACCCGCCGGATCAGCGCCTCGCGCAGGTGCCAGCCGCGCAGCCGCCGCCGTGCCAGCTTCTCGAAGTAGGTGGCCAGGTCTTCATCCCCCAGCGAACCGCGCATCCAGCGGGCGAAGTCACCACGGTAGAGGTGGTACTCAAGGCTGCTCTCGGAGACACTGCCGAGCGCCCGGTGGAACTCGAACAGGCTGGCGGCTTCCTGCCCGGTATAGCTGCCTGAATCCCGGAAGTAGAATCGCTTGATCGGGGGTAGGGGCATATCCAGGTACTTGTACAGGTGCCGGATGTGCCGCACCCGCCGAACCACGGTACGCATATTCAGCACGTGCCGGTCATCCAGCAGTGCGAAGTTCTGCTGGATTTCTCCCAGTGGAAGTGCCGGCCTGCCGGGGATCATGGCATCGGCGGCGCTCTGGGCCAGATCGTTGGTCAGGCGCGCGATCAGCGTATGCTGGATCATCTCGCGGATGGGTGCCGCCAGCCAGTCCGGGCGATAGGAAACGAATGCCATCCCTCCGTTCGCCATCATCGAGAGTATGGTCCGTGTGAGGACGGTATTCTCGTCGGACAGGAAGTGCTGCGCCTCATCCAGCACGACCCAGTGCGGGCGGACGAGGTGTTCCCGCAGCGGGTAGAGCGAACGGAACAGGCTGCTGACGTACTCATCGCGCAGTGAAACCGGGTAGCCGCACAGGTCAAGCACGATCGAGCGCGGCGTTTCAGCGAGGAACGTCACCACGATGTTCGGGGCAGGAAGGGTGTGCTCATCACCGTTGATCGCCAGCATCCCCGAGAGCGTATTCATGCCGCGGAAATCACCTTCCGGGTCCACCATCAGCACCTGGTACCCGGAGAGGTGGAGTTCCTCGGCGAGCAGCCCGGCGATCCATGACTTGCCGCTGCCGGAGTCCCCGAAGATGCCGGTGTTTCGCCCGACCAGTTCCGAGGCAGGCATGAAGAACGGATTGTCCTCCTGATCCTGTCCCAGCGGGATCCAGCGGGGGTTGCGCGAAGGGATGTCGAGGGGGCTGCCGTTGATCCAGTAGCGTTCCAGCGCGTGGTATACCCCCGCAGGCCCTGGCTCACCGGTGACCAGGTCTGCCATGTCACGCAGCGCCGGCACCCCATCCGCGACGGTGATCCCTGCCTCTCCGATCTGCAGCAGCGCGAAATCATTTTCACCGTCACCGAAGGTGATCACGTTGCGCGGGGAGTAGCCGCACATCTCCAGCAGCTTTTCCAGGCCGGTGCCTTTGGTTGCGCCCGGGGGGAGCAGCATGACGGCGCCCTTGTTGCGCTCGAATGAAGCACCGCCTCCGCGCCTGCGCAGCACCTCGAGCACCTTTCCCTCGTGCTCTGCCCAGGTCGAGACGATCGCCAGGCCGTATTCAAGCGGCACCCCGGCATCTTCCAGGGCGGAAATCAGGTCTGGCGGGACGTAGCCAAACGGCATATAGACTTCACCGGTGTTGGTGCGGGAAAAGACCGCACCGTTTTCCCAGACGATCCCGGCAAAAGCCTGCCTGAGCGCCCCCAGCGGAGCGGCTTCATAGCGCCTGCCAGTGACCAGAAACAGGGTACATCCAGCAAGGTTGAGCTGCTGGAGCATCTCCTGCAGGTTGGGGGGAACGGCGTCATGCTCGGCAAGAGTGCCATCGAAGTCAAACGCAAGGATGCGCCGGTACATTTCGTGGCCTCCTGCCCATTGCTCAAGTGCTGGAGAGACCCGGAAGCTGCGCGTGCCTCATGGACACGTGCTGACGGCGATAGGTACGCCTTTATTTCATTGTAATGCTGTTTCTGTGGCAGGCCAGCTCTGCGAGGAAAGAACAGAGCCTCCCGCGTGAGAGGCTCTGTCCGCTGGAAACGAAGGGAAGATGCCGTTAGAGCTGGCGGATGATATTGCTGAAGACACCACCGATGGCCGGGCCCAGCAGCGCCAGGATGACAATGACGACTACGGCGACCAGCACGAGAATCAGCGCGTATTCGACGAGGCCCTGACCCTTTTCACGCGGGAAGAACAACATATGTACCTCCAGAGGTTATGATGATGAGCTGAACACCTGTATTCACTATAGCATGGGCGCCAGCCTGCCGCAATGCAGCGCCGGCGGGGCGTCATAAACGCCTGATGATATTGCTGAAGACACCGCCGATGGCCGGGCCGAGCAATGCCAGGATGACGATGACAACAACGGCGACCAGCACGAGAATCAGCGCGTATTCAACGAGGCCCTGTCCCTTTCGCTCTGGAATGAAGATCATGATGAAACCTCCTGATTATGCAGGACAGACAACTACTTGCTAACGCCAGTATATGATGATCCTTATCCCGGTGTAACATACCCGTTGGTACTACTGGCCCGGTAAGTGCCCTAACCCAACCAGCAGTTTCAGCCGAAGGTGGGAGCCAGGCATCAGCAGTCACCTTGTACTTACGGGGGGTACAATTCATCCTGTCACAGAATACAACTGGCTCAGGATACCATACGAACAATGAAGATAGCGGTCATTTCAGATATTCACGGCAATCGCCCCGCGCTTGAAGCAGTGATCGCTGATCTTGAGCACTGGGGGGCCGAACAGGTAATCGTGGCCGGAGACGTGATCAACCGCGGGCCGGATTCGCCGGGGTGTGCGGACATTATCATGGGGCATGTCCGGGAGCAGGGGTGGCGGGCCATCCTCGGCAACCATGAGGAGTATGTCCTGAGCCATGCTCTGCCGGAGACACCCACAAAAGGGCCGCGCTTTGAGATCAACCGTATCTCGTACTGGACGTACCACCAGATGAACAGCCATCTCCCGGCGGTTGCCGCATGGCCCCTTCAGGTTACCCTGCCCGCGCTGGAAGGTAGTGAGCTTCATGCCTACCATGCCAGTGGGCGCGGCACGCGGGACGGCATCTGGCTCGATACCCCGGAGGATGACCTGCGCGCACAGGTCGCGGCTGGCGGGTTGTGCGCCCCGGCGATGTACTGCACCGGCCACACTCACTGGCCGCTCATCCGGCGTATTGACTCAACGCTGATCGCCAATGCGGGTTCTGTGGGCACCCCGGCGGATGGCGACCCGCGCGCCAGCTATGCCCGTGTGTCATACCGGAGAGGGGAGTGGCAGGCGGAGATCCGGCGCGTGGACTACGACCGGAGAGCGACTCACCGTGCCTACCTCGAATCGGACTTCCTGCCCGGCTGCGGGCCGCTGGCCCTGCTGCTCTATCACGAATGGTGGCTGGCGGACTACGTAGTGCCCTCGTGGGCGGCTCGCTACCAGCAGGCGGTGCTTGACGGCAGTCTCACGCTCGCGCAGTCAGTCAGCCGTTTCATGCGGGAGGAAAGGCTGCCGCTCCCGGGGCAGGAAGATATGTCGCCCCGGCGCTGAGGCTACAGGCCCAGCGCGGCGCGGATGTCACGGATATGCCCGGCGTTATGCAGGTAGATCACCTTGATGGACTTCTCCAGCGATTGATCGCCGAGGGCTGGGTGACGTCCAACATTGTCCAGCGCGGCGTCATCCAGCCCGCGCACATAAGCGGCGAGATCGCGCCGGGCTGCCTCAAACGCACTGAGAAGCTCTGCGGCGCTGTCGTTCGCCATGCTGCTGACCTGGCTCGCGTTGAAGCGATCGACGTTGAAATCGGGCGAGGCCCCCGGCCCTCCGCTGGCGATATCCGTCACCAGCCTGAGGAACGATCGCTCGGCTGAGACGAAGTGGCAGAGCACCTGGCGCGCATCCCACGCCATGCCCTCAGTATAGACTGGCCTCGTCCACGCCTCCGGGGGAAGGGCATGAAAGAACACGAGTGTCTCCGCTCCCTTCGCCTCCAGTTTCATCGCCAGATCTGCTGCGCGTTCGCCCATGGCTGGTTCCTTCCGCCGCTGTTCATGCAAAAGACTATCATACAGTAACACCATGATCTGCCATACCGTGTCGTGCAAGGCGAAACCTGCCGCAACACAACTTCTGCCGGATCGCGTATAATGGAGAAAGCTTCGCGTTTGGTCCCCCCCGTAACAGGAGAGAATCCCATGCGTGTGTTTGAAACCCTCGGTAAGAAGAAGACCATCCTGGGCATGGTGCATCTCGGCGCTCTGCCCGGAACCCCCTTTGAAGAGGACTATGCCGCCGTGCGCGAAAAGGCCATCGCCGATGCGAAGGCACTCGAAGCGGGTGGTGCGGATGGGTGTGTGGTGCAGAACCGCGGCGACCAGACCTTCCCGGTGGAGCATGCCGATCCAACCGTTGTAGCGGCGATGGCGGATATCGTCCGCGCTATCGACCAGGTGACCGGGCCGGACTTCCAGGTCGGGCTGCAGGTGCTGCGTAATGACCTGCGCGCGGCGATCGCCATTGCCCGCGTCTGCAACGCCTCGTTCCTGCGGATGGGCGTGTTCACTGGCGTCACCGCCTCCTCACAGGGGCTGGTGAGCGGCTATCCTTATGAGTTCATGAAGTATCGCAAGGCGATTGGCGCCACGCATGTCAAGCTGATCTCCGAGATCTACTCGATGCACTTCAAGTTCCTCGGCGGCGAGAAGACCGCGGTGGAAGTGGCGAACGATGCAAAGTTCAACGGCGCGCATGCCGTCGCTATCTGCGACCCTGACACCGAGATGATCGTGAAGATGACGCACGACATCAAGAAGTCTACCGGGATGCCGGTGATCATCAGCGGCTATACCGACCACAAGAACGTGGATGTGCTGCTCAAAGAAGCAGACGGCGCGATCGTCGGTGGCGCGTTTGAAGGTGGCGCACGCGGCGGATGGGTGCAGGTTGACCTCGTCCGCGACTACATGGAGCGCGTCCGCAAGCTCTAGCGTGTTCTGCTCCAGCCAGCCCTGTGAAGGCTGCAAGGAAGGGGATACGGCGCCCGTATCCCCTTTTTGTTGTCATGCGCCAGCCGTCGGAATCCCACCGCGTGAACGCCCACAAACCGGCTGGCAGGATTTGCGCCGCTGTGGACAATAGGCATTTCGTGGGCCTTCACAACCACTGCCCGCGCCGAGGAGCCGATGACTGAATCCATCTCAGACCCGCTGACCCTGCACCCGCGCCGCCGGCGTTC
>JADZAD010000108.1 GCA_020852775.1 Anaerolineae bacterium | reverse complement strand
TCGATCTCTGCCTGAGCGCCGCGGATATCGGCCACATGAAGCCGCACCCGCTCCCCTTTCGGCTGGCCCTTGAATCGCTGGATGTCAAAGCGGAAGAAGCCATCTTCATCGGGGACAGCCCGGAACACGACGTCGCAGGGGCACACGGTGTCGGGATGCGCGCGATCTGGGTGCGCCGCGAGTCTTATGCCGCGATCGACAGCATCCGTCCGGATGCGGCTGTGGACTCCCTGAGCGAAATCCTCAGTGTCCTGGATAGCTGGCAGCCTGGCTGGCGGACACCGCAGACAACAGAATTGGGATAATCATGCTGAAGGCCGTTGTTTTTGATATGGATGACACCCTGGTCAACTGGCAGGCGATGCACGGGACCTGGGCCGACATCATTCAGGACCCGCTGATCCCGGTGCGGGAATACCTGTTAGAACAGGGGTATACTCTGCCGGATATCACCCGGATGGCGAATGACTACCGGCATCACTCCGAAGCGCTGTGGCGTGCTTCTTCCGCGCCGGACTGGATCGCGCCACGCTACGTCAACATCCTCGCCAACGTTCTGCAGCAGTACGGAAATGACCCATCCGGTATTGATTGGGAGCTGGTGATCGACCTGCTGGACTGGGGTGCGATCTCCGGAATCTACGTCTTCGGCGATACCTTCGAGGTGCTGCCCGCCCTGCGCGAGCACGGGGTCAAAACGGGGCTGCTGACTAATATGCCGATGCCGATCCGTATCCGCGACAAGGAGATCGCCGCCTACGGGCTGATCCACCTGCTGGATGTACGCCTGACCAGCGACGACGTCGGCCACATCAAGCCGCATCCGGCCCCCTTCCTGGCCGTCCTGGAAAAGCTCGGTGTCGAGCCACACGAGGCGATCTACGTGGGTGACCGGTTGCTGGATGACGTGCACGGCGCACAGACGGCTGGTATGCGTGGTATCTGGATTGAAAACGAACACCCGACTTACCGTCCCCATCCGGAAGACCTCGTCCCGGACGCGACGATCGAGCGGCTCTCCGACCTGCTGCCCATCCTCGATGACTGGTACCCCGGCTGGCGTAACCACAACGCATGAACAGCCCGATCGCGGTCGCCTACGTCTTTCACGGGCAGGATGAGCCAACACTGCGTGAGCGGCTGGCGGCCTTCTGCCGTGACTACTCCAGTGACCTGAACACGGATATGAACGTAGCCCGGCTGGATGGCCGATCGCTGCGGCTGGCAGACATTGAGACCAGCGCCGCGACGCTGCCTTTCCTTGCGGAAACGCGGCTGGTGCTGATAGATAACCTGACCGAATCCCCGGCGATCAAGACGCTGCTGGAGGAGATCAAAGCACTGATCCCACGCCTGCCAGGCTGGAGCAGGGTCGTCTTCATTGAGACCAATCTGCAGAATCAGCCGCAGGAATCACAGAACGAGGGCCGGCGCAAGGTTTCGCGGCGGACAGCGATCAAGCAGTTGGTGGATACCATCGAGCACGACCCACGCGGCAAGGTATTCGCGTTTGAGCCGCCGAATAATACCGCACGCTGGGTGCAGGATCGTGCCCAGAAACACGGTGTGGCAATTGATCCCACCGCCGCCGCACAGCTTGCCAACCGCATCGGCGAGAACTTTGTGCTGGCCGATATCGAACTCCAGAAGCTGGCGGCCTACACCAACTGGGCCCGCCCGATCATGGTCGAGGATGTAGACGCACTAACCCCCTACACGCCGGAAGCGAACATCTTCAACATGGTCGATGCGCTTGGGAAACGGGATGGCAAGGTCGCACTCAACCTGCTGCGACAGCTGATCGAGGAAGGGGATGAACCCCTGCGGATCTTCGGGATGATCATCCGGCAGTACCGGTTGCTGCTGCAGATGCGTGAACAGTTAGACGAGGGAAGCTCAGTCCGGCAGGCGGGGCAGACGCTGGGAATGAAGGACTACCCGGCACAGAAGATCGGAGAGCAGGCGAAGCAGTACACGCTGTCGCAGCTCGACCGGGTCTATCACCTGCTGCTGGAGACAGACATGTCAATCAAAACCGGACAACAGGATCCGGCGATCGCGCTGGAAATGCTCGTTGCACGGCTGGCACGATAAGAGCCGGGTAGGAAGCCCGGCTCTTGCCCAGGAGGAGAAGAGTCTCAACACGTATCTTCAGTATAGAGAGCTTCCGGACAGCAAGCCTGTCTGTTCTTCTCCGATTACCCTGCGCTCACCACACACTGCACAACAGTCGCCATGACGGATCTGACTCGCATGAAACTTTCTTGCGGTCTGGTCGTATAATAAGAAGTGGTGAAGATCACCGACTAACAGTCGAATAGCAAGCGAGTAAAGTGTGGACACGGATCAGGAACTGGTCGTCCTGGCGCTCCGGGGTGATCAGGAAGCGTTCGCAGAGCTCGTCGAGCGCTATCAGCGCGCTGTATTCAATCTGACATACCGGATGCTGGGCGAGGCAGGAGAAGCGGAAGACGCGGCCCAGGAAGCCTTTCTGCGCGCCTATCAGCACCTCGATCGATATGATCACGCCCGGTCTTTCAAGACCTGGCTGCTGTCGATCGCGTCTAATTACTGTATCGATCGCATCCGCAAGCGGCGGCTGATATGGCTCTCACTGGATGAGCCGCTGCCGCCACATCCGGCGCTGATGAGCCAGGAAGCGGGCCCGGAACGCCGGGCGATCGAAGATGAACGACATGCCCTGATACAGGGCCTGTTAGACCGGTTGGCCCCGGAATACCGGGCGGCGGTCGTTCTGAGATACTGGTACGATATGTCGTATGTCGAGATCGCCGACATGCTGGATACGACCGAAAGCGCGATAAAATCACGCCTGTTCCGCGCGCGGCAGGCGCTGGCGGAGCAGATCCGCTCAGAAGGATTGTTCGAGATGGCGATGTCGATCGAGGGGGCCTTATGACACAGCAGCCTTTTGATGAACGAATGAGCCTGGCACTCGATGGTCTGCTCTCTGAGGACGAGTGTCGTTCGCTCAACCACAGCCTCAGCCAGTCGCCAGAAGCGACGGACGCCTGGGAGCGTATGCGCGTGATTGACCGTATGCTCGACACCGCGCCCGAGGCCTCACCACCGTTCGACTTCGCGCGGCGAGTCATGGCGCGCATTGAGGCGTTTGACACCCGCCGCAGATGGCGCCCCTGGATCATCAGCCTGCTGGTGCTGGTCACAACGGCCGCCGTGATCAGCATCATGCTGCCGATCGGGCTGCTCGTCCTGGGCGGCTATCGCTGGCTGCTCAGCGTCCCGATGCTTGGCGACCTGATCAGCATGGCGCTCGACGCCCTCGGGCAGGCACAGGCGGCAGTCCTGTGGCTGGGCGAAAGTGTACTGAGATGGATCACGTTTGTCACAACCGATCCGGTCGCGCTGACGACTGTAGTTTCCGCACTGGTGGTCGCCTCAATCTGGATCGGCCTGCGCGAGGCCTTCCGGCTGGCCCCCCTCTCAGTGGACGGATAGCTTCGAGCAGAACAGGCCAAGGGCCTGTTCTCTTTTTGTTGACAAGATCACTCCTGATTTGCCCTTCAGGGGTCAAACGACTACACTCCTGAGTGATCAACATTCTCACCCCCGGCACACGCTCCACGCGCTACGGGCCCGACTTACTGGACTAATTGATGAATACATACTACGCCCTCCTGAAGAACCGGCGTGAGTTTCGTATCCTGTGGACAGCGCAGGTCATCAGCCTGGCCGGGGACTGGTTCAACACGATCGCCTCGGTTGTCATCCTCAGCCGCCTGACAGACTCCGGCGCCGGGATTGGCCTGTTGTTCGTTACCCGCGCGATACCACCGTTCCTGCTTGGTCCGGTGGCAGGCGTGCTTGCTGACCGGTTTGACCGCCGGACGATTATGGTCATGGCCAACTATCTGCGCGCTGTGATCGTGCTCGGGTTTCTGCTGGTGTTGTATACCGAACAGGCCTGGCTGATCTACGTGCTCACTCTCCTCCAGTTTGGTGTTTCTGCCTTCTTCGAGCCGGCCCGCTCCGCGATCGCCCCAAGCCTTGTCCACCGGGATGAGATCGTCAGCGCAAACACGCTCTCCAGCGCGACGTGGTCGACGATGTTGACGCTGGGCGCAGCGGTCGGCGGTATCGTAACCGGGCTCTTCGGCCCGGCGGTCGCTCTGATCATCGACGCCCTGACCTTCGTTGTTGCGGGGATACTGACGCAGCAGCTTGGTTCTCACCGCGCGGAAGGGGCAGCCCACCACCGCACCAGCGGCCTGCGTGATTTCAAAGAAGGGCTCGTCTACCTGTGGACACGGCCCGGTGTCGCGCTGCCCGCCAGCGTGAAGGCCATGCAGCAGGTCGGCAACATCGATATCCTGTTCGCGCTCTACGCGCTGCAGGTCTTCAGAGTGGGACAGGACGGCGCTACCACCCTCGGCACCCTGTACGCCGCGCACGGGGTCGGATCGATCACCGGGCCGCTGATCGCAGATGCCATCGGAGATCGTTCGGCACGTTATCTGCAGCGTGCCATTACCGTGGGCTATGTCCTGATCCCTATTGGCTGGCTGATCTTCGGGCTGGCCCCGGCCCTGTGGGTGGCGGTGCTGGCGATGTTCATCCGGGGGATGGGCGGGTCGATCAACTGGACGTACAGCAGCGCGCTGCTGCAGATCAGGGTGCCCGGCAGCTTCCTCGGGCGGGTCACGGCGCTGGATTTCGCCTTCTTCACGCTGGCACTGGCAATCTCGGCGTGGCTCCCGGGTGTGGTACAGGACGCTTTCGGCGTGCAGCCGCGCGAACTAGTGATCGGGATCGCCGCCCTGAGCCTGATCTCGCTGGGAGTATGGCTGCTGGCCAGCCGCGCACAGACACCGCCCGCCGACCCGGTGCTGACAGTAGAATAGACAATAAAAGAGGACTGGCCCGCGTGGGTCAGTCCTCTCTATTTCGCCGGTAGAACTGCGCTACCGTGCGCGGTAGCGGAGCAGCAGCGAGTTTGAAACCACGCTCACCGAGCTGAAGGCCATCGCAAAGGCGGCCAGAATCGGGTGGAGGTGACGCAGGAACTCCGGCGCCCACGCGAAGGGAGCCAGCGCGCCCGCAGCCACCGGGATCAGGATCACGTTGTAGCCAAAGGCCCAGAACAGGTTGAGCCTGATCGTGCTCAGGGTCGCCCGGCTGAGGGCGATCGCCTGCGGCACGGAACGCAGATCGCCGCGCATCAGCGTCACATCCGCCGCCTCCATCGCCACGTCCGTCCCGGTGCCGATCGCCAGGCCGACATCGGCCTGCGCCAGCGCGGGCGCATCGTTGATGCCGTCACCGACCATGCCAACGACGTACCCCTGTGACTGGAGTTGACGCACGTAGTTTGCTTTGTCCGCCGGGAGCACCTCAGCGAAGATGGTGTCCACGCCAGTTTCACGGGCAATCGCCTCGGCGGTCGCCTGGTTATCCCCCGTGATCATGGCGACGTGCAGCCCCTGCCGGTGCATCTCCGCGATCGCTTCGCGGCTGCCGTCCTTGACAGTATCCGCGACAGCGATCAGGCCCGCAGCCTGACCGTCAACGGCCAGCCACATCGCGGTCTTCGCTTCGTCCTGCAGGCGCTGGGCCTGCGGCGCGAGACCGTTCAGGGAGACCTGCTGCTCTTCCATCAGCCGCAGGTTGCCGAGCAGCACCATGCGCCCATCGACCTCGGCCCGGATGCCGCGCCCTTCCAGGCTGGTAAACCCGGCCGGGTCTGAAAGCGCAAGGGCCTGCTCCATTGCGGCATTGACGATCGCCGCACCGAGTGGGTGCTCTGAGCCACGTTCGGCGCTGGCCGCCAGACGGAGCAGTTCACCCTGGCTGAGAGAGGTGCCCGTGCTGGCGACGATATCCGTCACGGCAGGCTGTCCACGGGTGATCGTCCCGGTCTTGTCAAGGACGACCGCGGTCAGGTGGTGTGCGCGTTCAAGCGCCTCGCCGTTCTTGAAGAGGATGCCCTTCTGCGCCCCGGCCCCGGTACCGACCATGATCGCGGTCGGTGTGGCCAGGCCCATCGCACACGGGCAAGCGATCACCAGCACCGCTACCAGCCGGATCAGCGCATCGACAAACGTAGCCTCCGGCACGAGGAAGTACCAGATCGCAAAGGTAGCGAGCGCGATCACCATCACGATCGGCACAAAGACCGCGGAGACCTGATCTGCGAGGCGTTGCATCGGCGACTTGCTGGCCTGCGCCTGCTCAACGAGGCGGATGATCTGGGCGAGGGCGGTCTGTTTGCCAACGGCGGTCGCCTCGAACCGGAAGAGCCCCTGCTTGTTGATCGTCGCCCCGATCACCTTCTCGCCGCGCCGCTTTTCGACCGGCAGGCTTTCGCCGGTGATCATGCTCTCGTCCACGAAACTGGCGCCATCCACCACGACCCCGTCAACCGGGACCTTCTCACCCGGGCGCACGATGACGAT
>JADZAD010000107.1 GCA_020852775.1 Anaerolineae bacterium | reverse complement strand
TCCAGTTCGCGGAACTGGTACGACTGCAAGCCGGAAGCCGGATTCAGCAGTTGGCGGAAGCGGTGGAACGCCATCGGTGGCAGGCTGTGCAGGTGGCGTGTCGCCCCGGTCGTATTTTCCAGGATTTCGGAGACCTGGCTCACCAGCCGCGCCGCCTCGATCGGGTTGTCAGCCTGCATCGCGTCACGCGCCCGGTCAAGGTGATGCAGCGCAAGCCTGAACCACAGCTCCTGCACCTGGTGGATCACGATGAAGTGCAGTTCGTCCGGGTGGGCGGACTGCGGCTCCTGGGCGCTCAGAATGAGGTCGAGGCGCAGGTAGTCGGCGTAGTTCATATCACCATTCTTGAAAGCCATACAGGTCTCCGGGTTCTGGTTGGGTAGCAGTGATATCCTGACCCCTATTCGGGGGTAATCTTCGGATCAAATGGCTGGATGAGATCCCATTTGTTGCCATACAGGTCAAAGAAAACAACCACGAGGCCGTAAGGTTCTTCACGAGGTTCTCCGGCAAAACGAACACCGCGGGATTGCAGGCGACGGTATTCCTGCCAGAAGTCGCTGGTATACAGGAAGAGAAATACGCGCCCTCCGGTTTGGTTTCCCACATGAGCCAGTTGGTCTGCGGTCGTTGCCTTTGCGAGGAGCAGAGATGCGCCTCGTGATTGGGATGGAGCAATGACGACCCAGCGCTTTCCTGCATCGAGCGGCGTGTCTTCCACAACGGTGAAGAGCAACACATCAGAGAAGAACGAAATTGCCTCATTATAGTCACGAACAACCAGTGCCAGCAGAGTGATTGAACGTTCCGGAGCAGGTGGCTGCATGTTCTTGCTCATCGTCACCCCTTTCATGATGTGGCAACATGGTGATTATAATCGCCCCGGCCAGCCATAAAAAACTGTACCGGGGCGATCTCATTTCATAAAGTGACGAGGCGGTGCGAGGTGATCAGGCGGTGCGTCCGAGCAGATCGCGCAGCAGCGCATTAAACTTCTCGCGGTCGGCATCCAGCGCGACGTGGCAGTTCGGCTCCTTGCCGGTACGGGCATGCGTATCGAACACCGTCCGCCCGACGGTCAGCTCACCGAAGGTCTCGACGTCTGCATAGACGTGATGCGTCACCAGCAGCGACGGGTCAGCGACGGCGCACAGCGCCAGCGCGTCATGGATCGCGGTCGCGCCGACGTTCCATGACTGGATACGGCGGTCGCAGAAGGCCGCCGCGGCAACAGCCGCCGGGGTGCCGAGCGCGCGCAGTTGTTCGACCTGCGCCGTGTCGGTACGGGCTGCCCATGTTGCGTCCAGCGGCACGACACGCATCGGGATACCGCTCAGAAACGCGACCCGCGCTCCTTCCGGGTCCGCCCAGATATTGAACTCGGCGGAGGGTGTTACGTTACCATGCTCGTGCCCGCCACCCATGATCACCATCTCCGGGATGCGCTCCACGATCCTCGGCTCCATGCGGATGGCCATGGCGACGTTCGAGAGCGGCCCAACGGGTACCAGCGTGGTCGATGGGCCATCCGGGCCCATGTAGTACTCGATCAGGAAATCCACCGCATTCTGACCCTGCTTCTTCGAGGTCGCCGGCGGCAGGTCGAGATACTCACCGTGCGCCGGGTTGGGCTTGTCCCGTGGGACGGGGAAGTTCGGGCGCACGAACGGCTTCGGCAGGCCCTCATAGACCGGGACCTTCACGCCCAGAAGGTCAAAGACCCGCAGCGTGTTCTCGGTGCAGTTCACCACCGGGACGTTCCCGTTGACGGTGGTCGCAGCGATCAGTTCAAGGTCCGGGTGCAGCACGGCGCACATCAGGGCGATGGCGTCGTCCGTCCCGGTATCCACGTCAAGGATGACTTTGTGTGGCATGACTCTGTCCTTTGTGTACTGAGGGGAAGAAACCCTGAGGGAACCCTCTGGAGGAGCCTCTCTCCCTTAGTATAGGACAGGTTCGCTGGCAGATAAAGACTGGCCGCTCAGACCGTGTAACTCAGCGTCTCCCGGAGCATGGCGTTGAAGCGGTCGCGGTCAGCGTCCAGCGCGACATGGCAGTTCGGCGTCTTGCCACTGCGTCCGTGTGTATCAAACACTGTGCGTCCCAGAGTTAGCTCTCCGAACGTCTCCACGTCCGCGTATACATGCTTTGTCACCAGCAGCGCGGGATCCACAATTGCCAGCACCGCCAGCGCATCGTTAACCGCCGTCTCGTGGAACTGGTTGTATCTGATCCGGCGGTCACAGAAGGTTGCCGCCGCGGTCGCAGCGGGTGTGCCCACCGCGCGCAGCAGGTCATTCTGCGCCTGATCCGTTCGGGCCGCCCAGGTCGCGTCATACGTAGCGACGCGCATCGGAATGCCGCTCTGGAAGACCACCCGCGCACCCTCCGGGTCGGTCCAGATGTTGAACTCGGCGGACGGCGTGACGTTGCCTCGCAGGTGCGCGCCACCCATGATCACCATCTCCGGGATGCGCTCGACAAGGCGCGGCTCCATCCGGATCGCCATTGCAATATTGGAGAGCGGCCCGACGGGCACCAGCGTGGTCGAGGGGCCGTCCGGGCCCATGTAGTACTCTACGAGAAAGTCGATGGCGCTCTGATCCTGCTTGTTCGTGGTCGCGGCAGGGAGATCGAGGTACTCGCCATGCCAGGGATCAGCCTGTGAGCGTGGCGTCGGGAAGTCAGGCCGGACAAATGGCTTCGACAGCCCTTCATAGACCGGCACGCTGAGGCCGAGATAATCAAAGACACGCAGCGTGTTCTCCGTGCAGTTCCGGACGGGAACGTTACCGTTGACGGTAGTGGCAGCAACCAGTTCGAGATCCGGGTGGAGTGCGGCACACATCAGCGCAACCGCATCATCCGTCCCGGTATCGACGTCCAGGATCACTTTTTGAGGCATGGTCTTGTCCTTCTTCCTGTCTGGGGGATCACCATGCCAGTATACTACCACCCCTATATCTGGAAGTCCTCACCGTGCCAGACGCTGTGATCCGGGTGGTGCGGGATATGCTCGATCGAACCGTTCATCCCTGCCAACTTCTCCAGTTCCTCAACGCGCTCCATCAGCGCAGTGAGCGCCACGCCGAGTGTGTCCGGCAGCTTGCTGTGCTCCATGTCAATGCCGGGGGCATGCGGCTGGCTGCGCGAGATCGCCTGCCCGGGCACCCCCACGACTACCGAGTCAGGTGGAACAGACTTGACCACGACCGCGTTCGCACCGATACGGCTCCCCGCCCCGACGGTGATCGCGCCAAGGATCTTCGCACCCGCGCCAACGACCACATCCGCTTCAAGCGTCGGGTGGCGTTTGCCCTTCTGCAGGCTGGTACCACCG
>JADZAD010000106.1 GCA_020852775.1 Anaerolineae bacterium | reverse complement strand
GTATTGCGTGGTGATCCCGGTGCTGGGTGTGCTGCTGACCGGCCCGTGGGCGCTGCGGGTGCTGCCGCTCTTCTTCGTGGAGCAGGTCGTTTCGCCGTTCATCCTCAGCGCGACTCACTGGAAGCAGATGGTCGTCTACCAGGGGGTGCTGGTGCCGGCACTGGCGCTTGGCGGAGCGATGCTCGCGCTGTGGCGCCGGCGGCTGCCAGATGTGCTGATGCTGACGTGGCTGGTCTTCGTCATCGATTTCTCGATCTTCGGGCTGACGGATCGTTTCTTCGACCTGATCGGGATTGACATCATGCGCTACGTTTACCCCTACAGCGTGGCATGGCGTGGCCCGATCCTGACGTATGCCTACTTTGCCACCGTCTTTATCGACTGGCTGCTCGACCGCTGGGCTGCGGCCCGGGAACACGCAATCGCAATGCCGATGTGGGCCGGGCAGGCGGCGCTCGTCACAGGGATTGGCCTGGTGGCGCTGGCGGTGGTTCTGAGCAGGCCGATCCTCATCAGCAGCAGGCAGGCCGTGAACTTCTTCGGGGCGTTCTCCTCTCGTGCGGATCTGGCAGTGATGACCTACCTGAGGCAGAATAGCCCGCAGGACAGCCTGATCCTCAATTATCCATCTGGCTTCGAGGGCCACTGGGTGACGACCATTGCGGAACGGGAAACGGTGGAGTTCCGCGATCAGCCGTTCTTCCATCTGGCTGATTCGTATTATGAGCGGATGGCGCAGGCGGAGCAGGCCTACTTTGACCTGTCACAACCTGCGGCGCGGGTATTTGTGCAGGCACAGGGCATTGACTACGTGATCATTCCGCAGATAGTGAACCAGCCGGAGCGGTTCAACGATATGCGCGGATCAATCCGCTGGCGTTGGCCACAGGATACCTGGCGAGCACTTGACTATGACCCGGCCAGCATCGACTGGCTGGAACAGGTCTTCGAGCAGGACGGTGCACAGGTTTACCGGGTGCTACCATAAGGACGCTGATGGCGAACAACTCACATAACCTCGACCGCTTCCGTATTCTGCACATCGTACCGTATTTCAACCCGGCATGGGCATATGGCGGGCCGGTGCGTGTCGCATATGAACTGAACAAACGCCTGGTCGAGCGCGGACATGATGTGCTGATCTATACCACCGATGCGCTTGACTCTGAACAGCGATCACCGGCGGGTGAACAGACCGTGGATGGCGTCAAGGTGCTGCGTGTTCGTAATTTCAGCAACAAGCTCGCCTGGAACCGCCTGTTCATCCCGGAAGGCTTTGGCTTCGGCCTGCCGCACCTGATGCGGAACTTCGACGTCATCCATCTGCATGAGTTTCGCACACTGCAGAACGTCTATGCGCTGCCGGGGCTGGAGAGCTATAACCTGCCCTATATTGTGATGCCGCAGGGCGGCCTGCCTCCGGAACTGCGCCGGACCGCGCTCAAGCAGGTATACGATGCATTTTACGGTGGGCGGCTGCTGCGCCACGCCTCACGGCTGCATGCACTCACGGAAATGGAGAAGCAGCAGTATCTCTCGATGAACCTCTCACCCGACCGGATTATCATCATTCCGAACGGGATTGACGTGACAGCCTTCGACTTTGAGGTCGATGTGGCGGCCTTCAAAAGGCAGCATGACATCCCGGAAGGCCAGCCTGTGGTTGGATTTCTGGCACGCCTCAGCCCGATCAAAGGGCCGGAGTTCCTGATCGACGCCTTCGCGCAGGTGCTGGCGAGGCGACCGGATGCCATCCTCGTGATGGTAGGGCCAGATGATGGCTCGCTGGGGGAACTCCAGGCACAGATTGCCCGCCTGGGGATCGGCAAGGCGGTACGCTTTATCGGCTATGTGGGCAACAACGAGGACAAAGCCGCGGCCTACCGCTCATTCGATTCGTATGTGCTGCCCTCCCGCTACGAGATTCAAGGCATCACGCCGCTTGAAGCGCTGCTGAACGAAACTCCGACAATCACCACCGACCGCTGTGGTTCGACTACGCAGCTTGTCAACGCGGACATCGCCCGGGCAGTGACCTTCGGGGATGTGGCCGGGCTGGCGGACTGCATCCTCGACATGATCAATAACCCGGATGCCGCCCGGGCACAGGCAAAGCGAGGCCGCGACTACGTGATTCGCAATTTCAACTGGGATACGCTGGTAGACCAGTGGATCGAGGTCTACCGCACAATTATTGCGGAGGCCGCTACGCGCCGCCGCAGCGATTCTGCCTGATCCGGTAATGGCAGGATCGTCGTCGCCCCGGTTCAGCCCCAGGGCAATCATGGGGCAGGCAGTACTGGCCGCCTTCGGGCTGGCCCTCGCGGCGCTGGCCGCTGAAGGTGTGCTGCGTGTCTTTCCGGCCCTGATGCCGATCAATGCCCGCCTGTGGGGCACCCTGCCAGAGGTTGATAACCGGCATGAACGCCACATGGGGGCAGCGGTGCCCGGCCACCCGGAACTGGATTACCTGTTCTTCGCCGGGCGCAGCACCACAACCATCCACCCCGAGTACACTTTCACCGTGGACACCTCCGGGCTGACCTTCGATGAGGTTGGTTTTCGTGACGAAGGGATCGAGGGTGATCCCTTCGCTGTAGCGATAGGTGATTCCTTTGTGATGGGTTGGGGGGTTGAAGCGGATGAAACGTGGGTGGAACTGCTGGAGCAGGAGACTGGCCGGGATTTCGCCAACCTCGGCGTGCTGGGCAGCAGCTCGATCAAGGAACTGGGTGTGCTGGAACGCTACGGCCTGTCTCTGCAACCACGGCTGATTCTGTATGGGGTCTATGCGAACGATCCAGCGGATGATGCCTGGGTGCAGGCAAAGCTTGCACAGGGCATGACAGCGGAGGAACTGCTTGTGCAACAGGTGACGGGTAATTCTCCATTATACAGGGTACGCCAGTTTTTCAGCCATAATTCATACCTGTACCGGTTCCTTGGCTACCTGTACTACTCTACCCGGACGGAAGAGGCGGCCCAGTGTGCTTACGAGCAGGGTGATATCCGCTACACGTTCGACATCGGCGGCTGGGGGAAGACCCTCGCCTTCGATGACCCGGCCCTTGAGCAGGGCCTGGAGAGCGTTGTGAGTAATATCCGTGAGGCACAGCAGGCCAGCAGCGAAGCGGGCGCGGAACTGGTCGTGGTGGTGTTCCCGGCCAAGGAGCAGCTCTACCCGGACTATCTCGCCGGGCCGTGCGACGCCGCAGAGCTTGCGGCCCGCTTTGAACACTTCAACCGGACGATCATGGATCTCTGTCAGCAGGAGAACCTGCACTGCCTCGACCTCGGCTCGTCGATGCTTGCACAGGGCCTGCCCGCCGATCCGATCTATTTCAACGTGGACGCCCACTGGACGCCGGCGGGCAACCGCTTCGCTGCCGGAATTATCCGGGAGTATCTGGACAGCAACGGCTTTCTGATGGTGGAGTAGCGTGGACGATCAACCGCGGGACGAACAGCGGGATGACCGCGCTCTGCAATCTGAAAGCTGGGCGGCCTCAGCTTCTGCGGTGCCTCCCGCTGCCAGGCCGCGCTACCGCTCCTATCCTGTCGAGAAGATCGCGCCGCGTCATGCCCCGGCCCGTCTGAACCGGCTGATACCCGCTCTGATCGGAGTGGGTGGCGCGCTGGCGGCGATCGGGCTGATTGCTGGCTTTACGCTGGGGCTGCTTATGCTGGTGCGCCGGCAACCCGTCGAACCGGCTTATGCGGACGCGCCGACCGAGCCCATCGTGACGCCTCAGATAATGCTCCCGTCTCCACTCCCCGCTGCGACTCTCCCGCCGGGGCCCGCGCCATCTCCAACTTCGCTGCTGCCGCCGGACTACTTCCTGGCGCTGTCCGCGACCCCGGCACAGGAATCGCCCACACCGCCACCCACCACCGCTACCCCCGCGATCCCGGTTGGATTCTTCCAGCCCGCGCCGACCTCCGCGTTCCTGACCGCGGCGCCTGTGTTCAACCTGTGGCAGACTACGATAGTCTATGTCTGCTACTATGAGTCGGATGAGATCTGTACCATGCGTGCTGATGGGGCTGACCAGCGGCGGTTGACGGATGAGCCGGGCACGGACTGGTATCCGTCGCTGTCTCCAGATGGTGAGAAGATCGTGTTCTCATCGCAGCGGGCCGGAGAGTTTGAAATCTACGTGATGGAGTTGGATGGTACAGACCCTGTGCGGCTGACGCGCAACCACGGATCAAACTACGCGCCCAGCTTCTCACCGGACATGGGCCGGATCGTCTTTACCTCGACCTATGGCAGCGATAACAACCTGCAGAACATCTGGATCATGAACGCGGATGGCAGCAATCTGCGCCAATTGACGGATACCGATTACAACAGCATCGATCCGGAATGGTCGCCTGATGGCGCTTTAATCTCATTCTCTTCCGACCGCCCGGGTACGGGTAAGACAGAGCTGTTCATCATGGAGCCGGACGGATCGAATGTGCGCCAGATTACTGACGGGGCTGATCTCGGTGGCCGCAACGACTGGTCACCCGATGGCCGGTTGATGGCCTTCTACTCCGGGCCGCAGGGTGATAAGGATATCTACGTAATCGATGCCGCCTGCGCCTACCTGCCGCGTGGATGTATCGCGGCACCGGTCAGGCTGACGGACGGCGGAAACAACAAAGGGCCGTCCTTCTCGCCGGATGGGCAGTGGATCGCTTTCGCGTCGCAGATGGACGGCGATAACGAGGTCTTTATCATACGGATCGATGGATCGGATATCAGGCAGTTGACCCAGCGCCCGCTGGCCGATTGGCAGCCTCGCTGGCGGCGCTGAGGTTGCCCTGCTGATTCGATCCAGCCGTCACAGTTGGCTATACTCTCGCCCGGAATTTCAATACTCATCTGACGAGGAACTCATCGTGACAGAACAGGCAGGCTTTACGCTGTGGATGACCGGCCTTTCGGGCGCCGGCAAGACGACAATCGCACTTATCCTGGAGAAGGAACTCAAGGAAAAGCGCGGGCTGAAGATCGAGCGGCTCGATGGTGACGTGGTGCGCCAGTCGCTGACGCGGGATCTTGGCTTCTCGAAGGAAGACCGGGACAAGAACATCGAGCGGGTGGCGTTCGTCGCCAAGCTGCTCTCGCGTAATGGCGTGGGCGTGATCGCCAGCTTCATCTCCCCCTACCAGTCCGTGCGTGACCAGGTGCGGGCGGAGACGACGAACTTCATCGAGGTGTTCATCAACGCGCCGCTGCAGGTGTGCATCGAGCGTGACGTAAAGGGTATGTACGCCAGGGCCATGGCGGGGGAAATCCCCAACTTCACCGGGGTATCCGATCCGTATGAAGCGCCGGAAAACGCGGAGATCATGATCAACTCCGACCAGGAAACCCCGGAAGATAGCGCCCGGCGGATCATCCGCTACCTCGAAGAGCATCACTTCATCCCCGCTCAGTAGGCAGCGGATCGTGCTGACTAATGCGGCAGCCGTATCCGCACGGGATACGGCTGCCTTGCTCTGTGGCGCAGGTCGATTATACTGGCACATATCCACACAGGAGCCATGCGCCTATGCCGGAAGCGACAGCGTACATCGGGGTAGACATCACGGCCGGCAAGCGTCCGGCGACGCTGGCTGTTCTGGATGAGCATCTGCGTATCGTTGAACTGGCCGACCTTCCCTTCGCGGAGGTGGTCACTCACATTGAGGCCTTCCCCCGCGCGGTGTGTGCGATTGATGCCTCCAGCGGAGTCAATGCCGGGTTGATGGCAAGCCCGGACTATCGTACTCGCCTGAACCTCGAAGCAGGAAAACGGCGCTACCACACTTACCGCGTCTGTGAATTTGAACTGCGGCGGCGTGGTATCGGTATTTACAATACCCCTGTGGACTCCGCGCAGGCGAAGGGATGGATGCAGGAGGGCTGGCGGCTGTACAACGCGCTGCGGCACCGGGGATTTGTCCTATACCCGGAGGACGGACATCGCCGTATGTTTGAAACACATCCTCATGGCGTGTTCACGGCCCTGATCAGGAAGATACCGTATGCTAAATCAACCCTTGAGGGCAGGCTGCAGCGGCAGGCAATCCTGTTTGAGCAGGGCGTTGATGTTACCGATCCGATGGATATTATCGACGAGTGGACACGCTATCACCTGATGAACGGACAGATCGACCTGGCTGAAGTCCTGACCCACGACCGGCTGGATGCACTCGCAGCGGCTTACACCGCCTGGATGGTTGGGCGTGAACCAGAGCGCACGTGCGCTCTGGGCGACCTCCGCGAAGGCCAGATCGTTCTGCCGGTCGCTCGCCTCCTTGATAGCTACACGGCCTGAACCGATGCAGATCGCGTTATCCTCGTGGGCCTACCACGCTGATCTCTACTCAGGCCGGATGCGCCTGTGGCATGTGCCCGAACGGGCACGAGCCGCAGGCTTCATGGCGGTCGAACTGCAGGATATTTTCCTGTGGCCCTACGGCAACCGATACATCCGTGAAGTGCTGCGCTACTTCTCGCCACCCAGCCCTGCGCCCCCGGATCGCTTGTATGACTACGGCCTGCTCCTGCGTGTCCGGCAGGCGGTCCGGGCGGGTGGTGTCCGGGTCGCAGCCTGGGACTGCGATACGAATCTTGCTGACCCGGCGACATTTTCGCGGGATGCGGCTTATCTGCGTCTGGCATTGCGCACAGGCCGCCAGCTTGGCGCACCGATCCTGCGGATCACGGTTGAGCACGAGCAGATGGGTGACGCGATCGGCCCGGTCGTGGATTTGCTGCGCCAGCTTGTGCAGGACGCTGAACGGGAGGGTGTACGTCTGGCGCTGGAGAACCACGGACGCACAACAGGCCCGCAACCGGTGATTGACATTGTCGCCGGATGTGCCTCGCCGTGGCTGGGGGTGTGCCTCGACTTCGGTAACCTGCGGCCGGAGAGTGCCGACCGTGACTTTGAGGCGCTGGCCCCCCACGCGATCTTCGCTCATGCCAAGAGCTACGCCTTCGATGGCGCAGGTGAAGAGACCACGATCCCGTACATGCACCGGATCGTGGCGCTGCGTGCAGCAGGCTACGACGGCGTGATCAGCGTCGAGTATGAAGGCGACGGCAATGCGGAGGACGGCATACGCCATACCCGCGCTCTGATTGAACGCTGCTGGGCCAGCCTCTAGCTTTTGCCGTACCCCAGAAATCCCTGTGAGACGCTGCGCGTCTCATTAATCGTCACGAAGGCTTTTTCATCCACCGCATTGACCAGCTTTACGACCTGATCAACCTGCTTACGCAGCACGACCGCCCAGACCAGCCCGACCTGCCCGGTCGTACCTTCACCGATGCTGCGTGTCGCGCCAAACCCCGCGTCGTGCAGGGCTCCCGCTACCGCGTCCGAGTGCTCGATCGAAACGATATTCACGGTGGCGAAGCCGCGCCCGACGCGCTCCTCGATCCACGTCCCTACGACGGTCCCGGCAGCAAAGCCAAGACAGTACGCGGAGACATTCCACGGGTTGTTCAGGTCCTGAGAAACCCAGCCGAAGGTGTAGACGAAGGTCAGCGACTCGATGAAGGCCAGCACCATGAGCAACCCACGGTTGCTGCGCCCCATGATCAGCAGGCGCACCGTGGAGAGCGCAATACTCAGGATGCGCACGACAAATATCAGCAGTGCCCCCAGAACGACACTCGACTCCAGCATGGCGGCCCCTATTCGATCAGTGTGGAGGTATCGCTGATATTCAGGGTACGATAGCGACCTACGACACGCGCATCACGTCCGATCAATGACTGTACCAGTATGGTATTGGTGACTACTGCGCTGCTGTCCACGATGGAATCCCGGATGATACTGTCCCGGATCTCACAATCTGCGGAGATCGTGGTATAGGGCCCGATGATAGCGTGTTCGATCCTGGCACTGGGGTGAATATACACTGGCGGAATGATCATCACGGTATCGTTGTGGATATCAGTGCTGTTGTCCGCGTTGTGTCTGAGCAGATACTGGTTTGTCTCCAGCAGGGCGTCTGGTTTGCCGCAGTCCAGCCATACCCCCACCTGTTCGGTTGAGAGCCTGGCACCCTCGTTGATCATGATCTGGAACGCATCGGCGATGAAATATTCGCCGTTTCGTGCAATGTTCTGTGCCATCTGCTTCTCGATAGCAGCCAGCAGTTTTTCGGATTCCCGCACATAGTACAGGCCGATCACCGCGAGCTTGTTGTCCATCGTCGGCGGCTTCTCGATGAAGCTGGTGATATACCCCTGCTCGTCAAGCCTGACCACACCGAAGCTGCGCGGGTCATCGACTTCCTTGACGTAAATCACGCCGTCGTTGGTCGCGGTGTTGATCGCCCGGACGTTCGCCTCAAAGAGGGTATCAGCGAAGAGCACGATAACCGGGCCCTGGAGATGTTCCCGCGCGAGATATATGGCATGGGATTGGCCGATCATCTCTTTCTGCTCGATGAAGGTCGCCTTGATGTCATAATTCGCGTTGATGTATTCCTGAATCTGGTCACCAAGGTAGCCCACGATGAAGATATATTCGTCGATGTCGATGCCTTCCAGCGAGTCGATAACGTGCTTGAGCATCGGATGCCCGGCGATATTGACAAGCGGCTTTGGGCGGCTGTAGGTAAGAGGACGCAGGCGCTTTCCAAACCCGGCCATGGGGATGACGACTTTCATTGCCCTGTAATCTCCTGTTGAGGGTGATCGGGACGGAGGAATGGTATAATGTGTTCACTCAAAACCGGGGCGTCCCCGGTATCATCGTCAGATCAGCCAACATGAAACCGGTCCTGCCGGGCCGGAGGTTACCAGAGGAACACTGATGGATACCAGCCTGACCGGAACTGAGAGTGTGATCAAGCGGGTTACCGGGAACCTCACACGGCTCCTGTTCATCATCGCAGGGCCATCTGGTGTGGGTAAGAATACCATTATCAGAAAAATCCTTGCAAACCACCAACCTCTGTTTGACCGCATCAGAACCTATACCACCCGGCAGAAACGTGACGACGAAATCCCGGACGAGCAGTACCATTTCGTCAGCCCTGAGGACTTCCATGCGCTGGCTCTTGCGGGCAGGCTCCTTGAGGTTGATGAGAACAATGTCGGCCATGATGTCTACGGGCTGGGTGAAGTCTACAGTATGCCCCGCAACCTCTTTCAGGACGTGCGCCCGGAATGCTACCTCGTCATCGCCGAAGTCGATATTCACGGCATGCGCCTGCTCAAGTCGTATTATGAACCCGCAGTCAGTATCTTCATCGCCGCGGAGCCGAGAGACCTGATCGAGCGCATCATGGATCGCCGCGACGCGACGATGGACGCGGAGACGCTCGCCCAGCGGATGCGTACCGCCCATGACCAGATAAGCGCTGCCCGTGAGTTCGACTACGTTGTCTTTAATCAGGACGAACAGCTCGAAAAGACAGTCGCCGAGATTGAAACGATCATGCTGGCGGAGCGTATGCGCGTCCGGAGCGGGTTCGACCTCGAAGCTTTGCTCCCTGCGGAGGCATACGAACTTTCGCCCCAGTGATACTCACTGCCATGGCAGAAGTTGTTGCTTCCAACTGCTGACGCCGACTGTACACCGGAGCCAGCCTGAATACTCCTGTGCTGGCGCCACAGGTTTTCTACGGGCACCCTGCGCTTTCTGAGAGAAGAGCACTATTCCGCATGGCAAGGGCCCCATCCACGGCTTCCAGAACCACACCATGAAAGAGGCACCGTATGGCGACGACTCACATCAGGAACCTCACCATCGTCACGCTGGATGATGCAGGAACGATCCTGCCCGACAGCGATCTTGTGATTCGGGATGGTGTGATTACCCATGTCGGGAAAGCCCCCGAGGGGCTTGTCGCGGACGAGGCCATCGACGGACATGGACGAGCGGCCATGCCGGGGTTGGTCAACGCCCACTGCCACAGCCCGATGACCTTCGAACGAGGTTACGCGGAAGACCTTCCTTTCGGGCGCTGGCTGAACGAGACGATATGGGTCGCGGAAAGCGCCCTGACGCCGGATGACGTGTACTGGGGAGGCATGCTGGCGGCTGCTGAGATGATCCGCAGCGGGACGATTGCCTACAACGATCATTATTTCCACATGGATCGCGTCACTGAGGTCGTCCGGCAGAGTGGGATGAAGGCTGTGCTGACATGGTGCGTCTTCGGCCTGGGGGAGGGCACCGAAGTGGGGCCCGGGCTGGAAGGTGCTGTCGAGTGGATCAAGGCGACGCACGGCGGCGCGGATGGCCGCCTGCGCACGATGCTTGGCCCGCACTCGATCTATCTGTGTCCGCCGGGGTTCCTGCGGCGTGTGGTTGAGATCGCCCATGAAACCGGGCAGGGAATCCATCTGCATGTCGCGGAAGATGATGAACAGGTCGAGCAGTCGCTGGCGCGTTACAACCTGCGCCCGGTACAGCATGCTGACAGCCTCGGCATCTTTGATGTGCCGGGTGGATGTGTGGCGGCACACAGCCTGAGCATCGACGAGCGCGATATGGAGATCCTGGCGGAGAAGAATGTGCTGGCCCCGCACACGCCGATCACTTACATGAAACTCGCGATGCCTTTCCCGGCGCTCTCTATCCGGTTGGCCAGGGGTGTTAAGGTTGCGCTCGGCACGGATGGCCCCGGCTCCAACGCCGATATGGATATGTTTGCCACCATCCGGCAGACGGCGCTGG
>JADZAD010000105.1 GCA_020852775.1 Anaerolineae bacterium | reverse complement strand
CTGGTTTTGCCATTCGGGTTGTAGATGATCGTCGTGGCATAGTCATAACGATCCGCGTTGCCGACATCGGTGACGTTGATCCCCTGTGCGGCGATCGTCTCACGGGTGATCGTTGCCAGCCCCTCGCGTTCCGTCCCGTTCAGCAGCGTCACCGTTGCGGCTTCGCTCGTAGCGAGGTCGCTCAGATCGGTGCCCTGCGCCGCGGCAACCGGGCAGTTCCCCTGCCCGGAAAAGATCGCGTCCCGCAGGGTACGAATCTTGTCGCGGTCAGGCAGCAGCACCTGTGTGCCATCCGGAAGCGTCGCCAGGCTGACGTATTCCCCGTTGATAACGGCGGAGCAGATTGAATCGTTCGGGATTGAGGACACGTTGCGCGCCAGTTCGGCCATCTGCGCCAGTGACAGGTTCGTGCCGATTCCGCCCTGTATCGTCGAGTATATCTGCGGGGCCTGGGCGAGCAGGTTAGGCAACTGCCCGGTACTGAGGACGTGGTCACGGATCGCGTAGAGTACGGCCTGCTGCCGGGCCGCGCGGTCAAAGTCGCTGCCGAAGGTCGCGCGGGTGCGTGCATACTTAAGCAGGGTCTGCCCGTCGAGGCACTGCTCCCCTGCCGCGATGTAGAACGGATCGTAACCGTAGCCGTCCAGTGCCGGGAAGTCCGGGTCGTCAATAGTTTCCGGCACGGTGATCGGAACACAGCCGAGGGTGTCCACCCCACGGATGAAGGCGCTAAAGTTGACGGTCAGGTAGTAGTCAACAGGTACACCGATAGTCTGCTGTACCGTCTTCATGGCCAGCGCAGGGCCACCGCCGCCGGGGTACTGGTCAGCATCACCACGAAAATAGGCGGTGTTGATCCGATCCCACACGTCGTAGTCCGGTATCTGCACCCACAGATCTCGCGGTATTGAAATCATACCGGCGGTGTCACTGACCGGGTCTACCGTGACAAGGATCATCGTGTCAGTGCGCCAGGGCCCGGTTTCGGACTCGCGCTCATCGATACCCATCACCAGCACAGTAACACGCTGCGTGAACCAATCCGGGTCAACCGTCGGTTCCCCGGCGGGGGCGGCGGGCAGGCCTGGATTGTCCTCGGCCTGAAACTGGGGGATACCCAGCTCACTGCCCAGCGGGCTGTTGGCGATAGACGCACGGACCCCGTTGAAGGTGACGTATCCCAGCCCGACGACTCCCAGCACAAACAGGGCCATCAGCAGATAGATCGCCCACTGTGGGAGGGTAATATGGCGGCGATTAGGGCGGATTCTCTGTGGTCCGTGTTGGGTCATACCAGGCAGCCTCGGATACAGAAACAAGCTCGGCGCGGGATTATAACATCCCCTATGGGCGCGGGAAATACAGCAAATCACTACCCACCGTCAGGTAGATGTACGAGGGGCTGTCCATCGCGTAGACCCCTGATATCGCACTAAAAGCCTCGTCCTGCTCACCCTTGAAGTTATAAAGGAACGCCCCTGTAGGGGACAGGCTGTACAGGCGCGATCCACCGGGATCGGCGATGAAGAGTGACCGGTCAAACGGGCTCAGGCTGAGGTGCATTGCGGATGGGCGCACGACCGGCTGCGGCAGGTCTTCGTAGCCGAACAACTCCTGTTTGCCGACAAAATACTTGCTGGTGCGCCCGCTGGCATGCAGTACGTACACATTTCCGTTGGTGTCAATCTCCATGTCGATAGCGTCGCTCAGTTCAGGGTTGGCGTCTGTGAAATAGAGGAGCGGCATGCCCGGATAGGAGTCCGAGGATGCGCGGTAATACCAGATCTGGTTGGCGCCGGCATCGAGAATATAGAGATCTCGGTTATAGACAGCGATAGCACGGGGATCCTGCCAGACCTCGAAACCGGGCAGTACCGTGGCTGAGACGTCCCAACTGGGTGAGTACGTCAGCAGAAGTCCGTTGCGTGTAATTGCGGCCAGAACGTTGCGCTGCGGGACGCCACCTTCATCCATCCAGGTGAGATCGATCAGGCCGCCTACCACCTGGTCACTCACCAGTTCACCCTGCCGGGTGATGATGCGCGGTTCACGGTTAAGCAGTTTCGTGCCACTTTCGTCCAGATCCTCCCGGTAGAGGATGTCCGCCGTGGTATCGATCACGTAGACGTTGAGACCCTGCACAATTGGTCCCTGGAGATCGGCGCCTGGCTCATACGAACGCAGCAGAGTAGTGGTTGCCCGGGTAACCCGGTCATATGCATCAAGTGTCGAATGTGCCTCAGACAGCAGGCTCTGCTCGAGCGGTCCCGGCTGGCGCAGCTTCGCCGCTTCGTTCAGCAGAAAGACAGCGGTCTCCCAGTGAGGCCGGGCGGCTCCTTCGTTGCTCCCCGCGGCACGTGCAGTCTCAATCTCACTGCGCGCCTCACGCACTAACTGGGCATACTGTGAAGTCTGCCCGCGGAAACGGTATACCCCGGTGACCACTAGCGCAACCAGTATCGCTACTGCGACCACTACACCGATCTGCATTGTCACTGAAAGCTGGAAGGGTGGTTCGGCCTCCTCATCAGGCGAAGCAGCGATCTCCGCAGGGAACATCTTCTCGACCAGTGTCCGTGCCCCTGTTGTGATCCCAGCGAGTGTCAGTAATGTACGATGGCCGGTCCGCGCCAGCCGGGAAGGCTGCCCGGAGTCGTCTTCTGGTGATGGGGTGGTATCGTCTGGCTCCATGCTTGCAGGAATCGGGGCCGCCTCAGGCTCATGGGTATGCCGTGGGCTTTGCCCGGCCCTGCCCGCAGGTGGGCGCGGTTCGCCTGTGCCGCTGAAGAGCGGGAGCCGGCGGTGAAGCGGCTCTGCGGGGCTGTGCGAATGGGCTGTTTCACTGGCATCGCTGACAAACTTGATTACTTCCGCAGAAGTGTACTCGGCGGCAACACTGGCGAGGTTATTGAGCGCCCCTTCCACCCCCCCCACACTGACCACATGGCGCAGAGTAGTATCAGTGAGCCGGTTGAGAGACGCGTCACTGAGGATGAGGAAATCACCCGGGCTGGCCTGGCGATGATAGAGGCGGATCTCGAAGTCATCATATAGACCGAGCGGCAGAACGCCTTCAGCAACCTCGTCGTTGTCGGGCATCCGCTCGACCTGATCCCCGGATACCATGAAGCAGCGGGCTGCCCCGGATACCGCGATATACAGGTCCGATTCGCGCAGGACGACACAGGCCAGCCCTACCCGCAGCGGAAATTCCTGCCCCCGGTTCTGCAACAGCAGGTGTGTATTCAGCCGTGCATATGCCTCACGCAGGGCTGAAGTCACACCACCGGACGTCTGGAAGTAGCTGTCATGTACCTGCTGTATCAGCTGTTCGTAGAACGGGCCGGGCTGGCGCTGGTCGTCGGGCAGCGTTACAAGGCCGAAGAAGGTGTCACTGTCGCGTCCGCGGGCCGCACGCCGGGGGGACGGCATGGCCGCTGACCCCGGCGGAGCCGCCTTGATCGAGCGCCCGCTGACGATAAACAGGTGTCCAACCAACGACTCAAGTTCGGTAGGTGCCATGCAAGGATTCTCGCTCTGCGGACAGTCAAACTGACAAGTGCAAATCATTATACTATACGCTTAACACTCGCCCTACCTTCCACCTGGCGCGTTATACTGTGGCAAGTCTTCTGACCAATGGGGATTGACTCCGTACATGGCCCAGCCAATCGAACATCTGAATGCCCTGAACCGCATTGCCACCCTGCTCGCGGGGGATGAGGGTGTCGAAGCCTCCCTGGACCAGGTGCTGCAGGAGCTGGTCACGGTGATGGGGGTATCAACGGCGTGGTTGTTCCTCTATGACCCGGCGCTGCAAACCGGGACGGTTGGTCGGGGTTATCGCCTTGCTGCATCCTGCGGACTGCCGTCCGGACTGCTGGGTACCACCAGTGAAGGCTGGTCGCAGACCTGCCTGTGCCAGAACCTCTGCAATGATGGCCTGCTGGATACCCCCTATGCGAAGGTCATCTGCAGCCGGTTGATTGATCTGGGCGAGCAGGCCGATGGGCTGGGAACTCATGCCTCGGCCCTGCTGCGTTCGAGTGGGCGCATGCTTGGGATTCTGAACGTGGCGGTGCCCTCCTGGGAGATGTTCAGCCCGGAAGCGCTCGCCCTGCTGGAAGGCGCGGCTGGCCAGATTGCGACCGCCCTTGACCGGGCACGCCTCAATGCGATGCTGCAGGAACAGCGCCTCGTCGAGCAGGATATGCTGTTCCGGCTCTCACGGGAACTGCTGCGGCGTGATGATTTCGATGACCTGATCCGCTACATCGTCGCTGAAGTTCCTCACCTTCTGCATGTCGATGCCTGTGCTCTGCTGCTGCGAGACGCCGATGGAAATATGGCTTTCCGCGCGGCGAATGGCTGGCACTCCGATCCGGTCGAGCACGACTGGCGGGTGCCCGCGGGCAAGAAATCCGGCGCGCGGGTAGCTATTGAGACGCGCAGGCCACTGGTGATCCCTGATATCAGTGTTGATGATCACGGTCTGTGGCTGCCGGGCTGGTTCCTGGCGGAAGGCTTCCTGGGGCACATCGTGGTACCGCTGATCGCCAAGGATGAACCGATAGGCGCGGTGATCATTGACAGCCGCCAGCCGCTGCAACTGGCGCCGGGGGAACTGCGCTTCGCCCAGCTTGTGGCGAACCTCGCAGCGATTGCCATCGACAAGGCTCATCTGTTCCGTGAAGCGATGCAGCGCCAGCGCCTCGAAAACGAGCTCGGCGTTGCCCGGCATATCCAGACCAGCCTGCTTCCGCCGTACCTTCCGCGCCGGGAGGGCTGGGAATTCGCCGCCTTCTACGAGCCAGCGAGGGCTGTCGGTGGGGACTTCTACGACTTCTTCAGTGTTCCGAAGGGTACTGGCGTGCCGCCGACAACCGTCGATCAGCTCGCTATGGTGATCGCGGACGTCTCAGACAAGGGTATCCCGGCGGCGATCTACATGGCGCTGAGCCGCACCCTGATCCGCAGCACCGGGATGAGCGGGCGCACCCCCGGCCCTGCGCTGGAGCGTGCCAGTGAGCTGATCCAGACCGACAGCCGCAGTGACCTCTTCCTCAGTGCCGTGTTCGGCCTGCTGGATACGGCAACCGGTCGCCTGGTCTACGCCAATGCGGGCCATAACCCACCGATCTTGCTGCGGGCTCGTACTGGCAAGGTCGAGAGGCTCAACGCGAAGGGAATCATCCTCGGCGTCTTTGAGCCGATCGAGCTCGAGGAGCGTGAGATCGACATCGAGCCCGGTGACATGCTGGTGTTCTATACTGACGGCCTGACCGAGATGGAGAATGAGCAGGGGCAGCAGTTTGGTATGGAGCGGCTCCTGGAGACACTGCGCGTCAGTGCCGGAACCAACGCCGAACAGGCAGTTACCGCGATTTCGACGGCTGTCTCGGTGTTCACCGGGGGGGCCAGCCCCTCGGATGATATCACGTTCTTTATCGTCAAGCGCCTGGTGTACTGACGCCTATTCGGTTACCTGCGTGATGTGCCCCGCCTCGACCTCCCAGCGGGAGGCTTGCTCCAGAAAGGCCGGATCAAGCAGCGAAAGCTCCGTCGTGGTCAGCAGCACCTGTTCTGCGCCTCTGATCCGGGCCATCAGGTAGCTGCGCCGCAGCGGATCAAGCTCCGCCGCGACCTCATCCAGCAGCAGTACCGGCCACTCCCCGGTTGTCTCCCGCATCCAGTCCAGTTCCGCCAGCTTGAGCGCCAGCACGGCGGTGCGGTTCTGCCCGCGTGAGCCGAATGAGCCGAGATCGTGCCCGTTAGCGACGAATCTCATCTCGTCACGCTGTGGCCCGAT
>JADZAD010000104.1 GCA_020852775.1 Anaerolineae bacterium | reverse complement strand
TGGCCTTTTCTGGCCGTGCTGGGTGCCGCGCTCTGGTGGCACACCCGGATGCATGGAAATGGGCCGGCACAGACCTGAGCCTGCACACACCGATTACTAACCACACCACACCTGAAGCAGGGGCAGACACATCATGCTCATAGGCATTGATGCCAGCCGGGCGAGCGTCGCGCGGCGAACGGGTACGGAAGGCTACAGCCTGCAGATCATCCGCGAAATGCTGCGGCAGGGCGAAGGCCAGCATCGCTTCATCCTGTATTTCCGTGACCAGCCGGCGCCTGATCTCTTTCCCGAATACTCTCGCGTAACGATTCGCGTAATCCGGCAGCCTCGCATGTGGACACACCGGGGGCTGGGCCCGGCAGTAATCCGGGACCGCCCGGACGTGCTGTTTGTTCCTGCGCACGTCATCCCATGGCCAGGGGTAGGCGGTGTCCCCGCGGTGGTGACTGTCCACGATCTGGGCTACCTGCACTATCCGGACAAGCATCCGCTGCCTGACCGGTTGTATCTCGACTGGTCTACCCGCTACAGTGCACGGAACGCCCGGCGGGTGATCGCCGTCTCACAGGTGACGCGCCACGATCTTGTGCATCTCAACCATATTCCCCCCAGTAAGGTAAGTGTCATCTATTCCGGCGTGGATGATCTGCTGGAGCCAGTGGCCGATGCGCAGCGCCTCGCGGAAATTCGCCAGCGTATCGGTGTAGACGGACGCTATATTCTGCACGTGGGCAGCATCCAGCCACGAAAGAACCTGCTGCGGCTCGTCCAGGCATTCGACATGATCCGGGATGAATTCCCTGATGTTTCCCTGGTGCTGGCCGGGCAGATGGGATGGGGCTACCGCCGCCTGCTGCGGGAAATCCGGCAGGATGGCCTGAGCCGTCGGGTGATCATGCCCGGCTACGTCCCTGACAGCAACCTCGCGGCCCTCTACAGCGGAGCGGCAGTCTATGCGTTCCCCTCTCTGTATGAAGGATTCGGCTTCCCTGCCCTTGAGGCGATGCGCTGCGGTGCGCCGGTGGTGTGCGCCAACGCCTCCTCACTGCCAGAAATCGCAGGGGACGCCGCGCTTACCTTCGCGCCGACTGACGTAAACGCACTGGCAGGGGCACTGCGACAGGTGTTGACCGATCAGGCACTCCGCCAGACACTCGTTGAGCGAGGGCTGGCCCGCGCCGCGCAGTTCACCTGGGGTAATGCCGCCCGGGCCACGCTGGAAACGTTGCTTGAGGCGGCGAGCGGGGTTTAACGTTTCGATTATAATGGGGTATAGTATCAAAGAAGCGTAGCAGGACGGGGATACCGGTATCAAC
Source organism: Anaerolineae bacterium (assembly GCA_020852775.1). GTDB lineage: Bacteria > Chloroflexota > Anaerolineae > Aggregatilineales > UBA3940 > JADZAD01. The sequence continues at coordinate 5,701 of JADZAD010000104.1, read as the reverse complement.
TGGCTATGCTGCCGGATCTGCACATTATGATGTGTCCGGTGGCACTGGCCTTGGGTACGGGTCACTCAGATGCCCCGGCTTGCTGCGGATGCTATATCACAACGGAGGGAGTTTAATGGGGAATTTCATGCATCTTCCTTTCTGGCGCTCCGGGGGATGGGAAGATACCCAGTATCGCACACAGATATACCTCACCCCGCTGAGCAGCGGGCCAGTCCGCCTGGGGGTCTATCTGTTCGAGAACGGTGGCCGCCCCTGGGCTGGTAAGACTTTCACTATGGAGATCGACCAGCAGGTGCAGGAGATCTCCACCGATCGAAACGGTATGCTCGACCTGCAGGTCGGCCCGGGCCAGACCGTCCGCTTCGAGATCAACGTCACGGAACACGAATACGGAACGGGTGAGGTTCACCTGCTGTCTGGCAACGAGCCAGTGCCGATGTTGGCACGTGGCGATCTCGAAGTGTTTGCCGCCGAAGCATCCGGGTTCGAGATGAGCGTATCAGAGATCACGATCACCGGGGGCCGCCCGATCATCATTGAGCCGTAAGCCCCTGCCGGATCAGGGTTGCTTCACTATTTCACGATGAGGTAATGAACCATGCAAGCAATTGGCCGCATTCTCGTAATTGATGATGACAAGGAATTCCTGAGCTATATGTCGCAGTTCCTGGGGCAGGCTGGCTACACCGTGCACGTGGCGGAGAGCGGCACTCAGGGCCTGCGGCGTACCTTTGAAGAGCGCCCGGACCTGATCCTGCTTGACGTGATGATGCCCGGCATGGATGGCTTCGAGGCGTGTGCACGCATCCGTGAGATCACTGACATCCCCGTCGTGATGCTTACCAGCCGCCAGATGGATGAGGATATCGTCCGGGGCCTCGAAGTCGGCGCGGATGACTACATCACCAAATCGACGAACCCGGACATCATCCGGGCGCGTATCAACGCGGTCATCCGGCGCGCCAAGATGCCGCCTGCCGGTGGTGAACAGGCGATCGTCTACAAGGACGAGTGGCTGCACATCGACATTCCACGCCACCTGATCGAAGTGCAGGGCAAGCGGCTGGCGCTCTCCGCGACCGAGTTCAACCTGCTGGCGCTGCTGGTCAAGCACAGCGGTGACGTGCTCTCCTTCGAGCAGATTCTGACCAACGTGTGGGGCCCCGAATACAAGGATGAGGTCGCCTATGTCCGGGTCTACATTTCACATCTGCGCCAGAAGATCGAACCCGATCCGTCGAACCCCACCTATATCCTGACTGAACGCCAGGTCGGCTACCGTTTCATCGTGCCACGCTAGGTCACGGTTCTCCCCACCGCACGGGGGTAATACAACATCAGCAACAAAAGGCCTCGGCGGTCTGTCTTCTGCCGGGGCCTTTTGTTGCCCGATCGCGTTTGCCGCTACAGAAGAGCCGACTATAATACCTTAAAGAGACAGGTAATAGGCCATCACCCTGATTCAGGGTTTCTTGAGGACTCCGGTATGGCAGACACACCTCAGGCAGATGAAGTCCGTTCACTGGGCGCGGAGCTTGACTACATCCGGCGGCTGACGGTTGACCTGCGCAACGTACTCAAACAGCAACTTGACCTCCTTAAAGAGCAGGGTTTTCGCCTGCCACCCGGAACGACCACCACGCTCAACGACATCGCACAGCGTCTTGAGGATACCATCGCCAGGTTGGCTTCGCTTGAGCATGAACGCGATCAGTACCGTGCCCTTGCGGATACCGCCGCACTGGTCAATTCCTCCCTCGACCTGACACAGGTGCTCAACGAGGTCATGGATACGATTATCCAGCTCACTGGCGCAGAACGCGGCTACCTGATGCTGCGTGATGAGGAAACCGGCGAGATGGAGGCGCGCATTGCACGTAACGTTGACCGTACAACCATCGAGAATAGTGCTGACTTCCAGGTCAGCCGCAGCATCGTCAAGCGTGCCGCCGAAGGAGGTGACGCTATCCTGACAACGAACGCGCAGGAGGACACCCGCTTCCAGAACGCTGAGAGCATCATCAGCTACAGCCTGCGCTCGATCCTGTGTGTGCCGCTCAAGGTCAAGGGTGTTGTCACCGGTGTGATCTATACCGACAACAAGATTCAGGCAGGGCTGTTCAATGAAGCCACCCGCGACCTCCTGCTCGCCTTTGCGAATCAGGCTGCGGTCGCCATCGAGAACGCCCGCCTGTTTGCCCGCGTCAAAGCCTCACTTGATGCCATTACCGAGATGAAAGCCCTGCAGGACAACATCTTCAACTCTATCGCGTCTGGCGTGATCACCGCTGACGAACATGACAATATCACGCTGGTCAATCCACGCGCACTGGCCATTCTGGACAGGCTCTCCGAAGCTGAGGCTATGAGCCTGCATACCATCCTTCCGCCGCTCGATTCGCGGTTCGACTCGATGCTTGATGCCGCTCTGAGCAGCGATCAGCAGTTCACTGGCGTGGAGTTCGAGTCCGAACTCCCTGATCGGGGCAAGATCAACCTGAGTATGAATTTCAGCCCGCTCAAGGATGCCCATCAGAACACACAGGGTGTAGCGATCGTGCTGGATGACCTGACGGAGGTCCGGCGGCGCGAAGCGCAGATCGCCGGGGTGCGCCGTTACCTGCCTTCCGAGGTCGTGGACGGTGTTAAGGACGCTGCTTCACTCAAGCTGGGCGGTACGCGCCAGATCATCTCGATCCTGTTCGCCGACATCCGTGGCTTTTCGACGTTCAGCGAACATCTCGACCCGGAGAAGCTGGTCGAGATCATCAACACGTATATGACGCTCGCCTCGAATGCGATCCATGCCCAGCAGGGCGTCATCGACAAGTTCATGGGCGACGCAGTCATGGCGCTTTACAACACACCGCTGCGTCCACAGGCGGATCATGCACTCCGGGCGGTGCGCACCGCCGCGGCGATGATGACGGATATCCACGCCTTCCATGAGACGGTCGGGCCTGCGGATCGCCTGCAGTTTGGCGTCGGTGTCCATACCGGCGAAGCGGTCGTGGGGAACGTCGGCAGCCCGTCACGGCTGGATTACACCGCCATGGGAGACAGTGTCAACCTCGCCAAGCGCCTGCAGGAAGTCGCCAGGCCCAGCCAGGTACTCCTGAGCGAGCAGACCTACAGCCTGGTACGGGATTACGTAGCGGTCAACGAACTGGAACCGATCCAGGTCAAGGGGCGCACGCAGTACACCAAGGTATACGAACTGCTTGGCCTTGTCTGAGGATACTCCGAACTCAGGACAGCGATCGAGGCGAGCAGCCTCACCTTTTTTGCTATGCTTACTGGAAGTTGCTGCGCTCGTCGCGGATCGTGATGTAGTTATAGGGATTCTGCGGCGCATCCGCATCACGCACCTCAAAGTGCAGGTGAATGCCGGTTGCGTTCCCGGTCATACCCATCTGGGCAATGTACTGTCCCTTCGAGACCTGGTCACCACAGCCGACAAAGCGGCTTGACAGGTGGCCGTAGTACGTCGTCCAGCCCTCACCGTGATCAATAATGATCAGCTCACCATAGCCATCACGATGCCAGCCCGCAAACACGACGACACCAGTCTCCGCCGCATAGATAGGCGTGTTCAACTCTGCCGCGAGGTCCACGCCGGGGTGATACGGGGCAAACCCGTTAGTGACCCGGTAAGCAAGTGCCCCGAGCGGGTTCTGAAACTGGCTGGCACTCCCGGTACCGCTGTAACGCTCACGGCAGGAACCGGGATGCAGTGTACCCTCCGGATTGGCCGCACCGCTCTGTGTACCCGTGCGGATCGGTGCCTGCCATGAAATGTAGGCGCGTCGCCCACCAGGCACGACGATGCGGAGGCCGGTCGGCGGCACATAGCTGCTGTCATGCTGGCCCAGTTGGTTATAGTCCGAATACAGGATGTCGCCCGCGGACACCCCGTACTGCGCCGCGATCTCTGCGACAGACTGCACCCCGTCAGACAGGTGGTAGACGCCATCTGTCGGCAGCAGGTACAACTGTACACCAACATGCAGCAGGTGGACGTTATCCTGCAAGGTCTCGGTATTTGACCAGAAAATCGTGTTCGGGTCGAGGTTGAAACGTTCCGCGATCAGAAAGAGTGCATCGCCTTCTTTGACGGTGTACTTCACCACATGCGGGCGAGCCCGCACCGGGAAGCCATCCGGCGCGATCTCGTTCTCACCCTGAACCGGTTCACCACCGTCCGGGCCGGCAGTCACTACCAGAGAGCCCGCCGGGGCGACCACCGGGGTCGCGGTCGGGAGCGCCAGGGCTAGTTCTGAGGAAAGGTCATCGAGGATATCCTGCCCACTGACAAACCGGTAGATATCCCGGCCCCACTGGAAGATCGCCGCGGCAAGCACCCCCAGCACAATCAGGACAGGAATGATGCGCCCACCGCGCCGTGAAGAGTATCCCATGCGATTACCGGTTCCCGTCAGTATCAACCGCGCGCAGACGGTGCTCAAATTCACTGAGGATCGCGGCGGTGGCCCCCCAGACCTTGTCCCCATTCAGATTGTAGAACGGGATATCCAGCTTCAGCCCACGGATCATCCAGGGCTCAATCTGCTTGAGGCCTTCATCCAGCAGATCCGAGAGAGACATCTCAATCACCCGGGCAACCTCTGCCGGGTCGGGTGTCAGAGTGGGGCGTTCTGGCACGAAACCCACAAAGGGATGGATAACGAAATCACTGACGTTGACCCACAACGGTGTCAGCGAGCCAAGCCTCTCAACCCGGTGTGCTTCACAGAAGCCGATCTCCTCACACGTCTCTCGCAGCGCGGCCTCAAACAGCGTCCGGTCGTCCGGCTCCACCGCACCACCGGGGAGCGAAATCTGGCCTTTATGTGTCGCAACAGAGTCTGTCCGGCGAGTCAGCACAAAAACAAGGTCATCGCCTGAGGGATAAAGGAGGATCAGAACCGCCGCCAGCCGCGCACGGCCAGCTTCCCCTTCCGCCGGAGCAAGCGGCCTCCCCGCCGGGACCATGCGGCCCCAGGCAGCAGTCGAATTGAACGGCCTCAGCGAGAGGGCGATCCGGATGGTATTCAGCGCAGCATCCAGTGACAGGCTACTCGTCAGCATGGGCGGAATTTTACAGCCGACCTGCGGCGAAGGCCAACGCTGCTTCCCCTGCAGCGTGGCTGCTGCTATAGTGAGAAGGGGCAGCAACATCGGGTTATACAGGGCATATTGACATGGACGAACAGATCACGGTCCTGCTGGCAAGTGACCATTCATCTGAGCCAGAGGCTCTGCGCAGACAGGTCAGTGCCGCGCCAGACCTGCGCCTTGTTGCCAGCGGAGCCAGTTTCCGTGAAGCGATTAACCTGGCAGCGCTCCACCAGCCAGATGTCGTGGTACTGGACTATGACACACATACGGCTACCGCTACCGACACCGCCCGCACGATCCTGAAAGAAAACGCTGCGATTCAACTGGTCATGGTCTCAGCGGACAATGACGCCTCTGCTATCCGTGACGCGATGCGCGTCGGGGCACGGGACTACCTGATCAGGCCGCTGGCTGAGAATGAGCTCACTGATACGATCCGCTGGCTGATCCGCGAGAGGCGCGACTACGCCCGGATGCAGGCCTTTGTCGGGCAACTGCGCCGGGCGTATGAAGCGTTGTTCTATGACGATAAGCCGATCCCTCAGAACGTAATCGCCTTCCTCGAGGAGCGGATGAGAGC
>JADZAD010000103.1 GCA_020852775.1 Anaerolineae bacterium | reverse complement strand
GCGATCTGGTCCGTCGTGATGGCGGCCGTCGGGGTAGCCTTTCTGGGAGCCTACCTGATGAACCGCCAGAACTGGGGCTTCCTGATCCCCGCCTATGTCTTCTTCGCGATCGCCGCGCTGATCTTTGTCGCCACGCGCGGCCTGCTGCGTGGTGAGATGATCGGTGCGTTTGTGATGAGCCTGGTCGGGCTGCCGTTCCTCTTCGTCTGGACACGCGCCCCGAAGCAGAACTGGTGGGCGCTCATCCCGGCCTACGTGATGTTCACAATCGCGGTCTTCCTGCTGCTGGTGAATATCCTGCCCGGGGTGGTGATCGGCGGGTTCTGGGTGCTGGCGGTCGCGCTGCCGTTCTTCGTGGTGTACATCGTCAACCCCAGAAACAACTGGTGGGCGCTCATCCCCGGCGGCATCCTCGGCGCGACTGGCGTCGGCCTCTCAATTGCGTCCGGGCTGAAAGCTCTGAACGCGATTCTACCGATTGCTCTGATCCTGGGGGGTGCATACCTGCTCTTCAACCAGGTGCTGCGCCGCACCGGGCTGGCTGTGCCGCCCACTGTGCCAACCAGCGGCCCCGCCGCCGACAGGCCGCCACAGGGCCCCGACAAACCACTGGAGTAGCCCGACAGAAGCAAACAGGGAGGCGCCATGCCTCCCTGTTACTTTTCCGCTCTCCGCTGTTTGCTACTCAGCTGCAAGATTCTCCACCACCGGGGCTGGTTTCTGGTCACGGCGCTGCGTGATCGTCCCGATCAGGCCGATAACGACGGTAACAAGGATCGTCGCGGCGACGATGCGGAACGTCATACGGAAGCCGAAATCCAGTGCATCCGCCGGGATGCTTTCAAGACCAGTGCCAAGCGGCAGGCCCGCAAAGGCCACCGCCTGCGCGAAGAACAGTGCGCCCATCAGCGGTGTGCCCGAAGTCTGCGCCATCGTCCGGGCGAGCGCCAGCAGCCCGGAGGCGGTGCCACGCAGTTCGGGTGGGGCACTGCCGATCACGGCACTGTTGTTCGGTGAGTGGAACATCCCCAGCCCCATGCCGATCGGCGCAAGGCGAATCATAAACTCAAACACGGTTGAGTCCGGCTGCACGGTGCTGATGGCAGCCGCGCCAACGAACACCAGTATGAGGCCGATCAGGCTGATCCCACGCGTACCGAAACGGTCAGAGAGCGCCCCGGACAGAGGCCCGAAGATGCCCATGCTCAACGGCTGCGCGAGCATCATCCAGCCGATCTGTGTCACCGGGCGGCCCTGTACCAGTTCAAGATAGAATGGGATCAGCAGGCCGGAGGTGGTCATTACGACGAAGATCAGAAAGCGCATCAAGAGGTTGGTGCTGAACACCGGGTTGCCAAACAGGCGCAAATTGACCATCGGATACGGCACTCTGAGTTCAACGACCACAAAGGCGGCGATCAGCAGCAGCCCACCGATGATCAGCACCAGCACCCAGGGCGTGGCGAAGCCGTTGTCCTGCCCGAAGGTCATCCCCAGCGCATATGCCGCCAGCCCGGCGAAGACGAGCAATCCACCCGGCACGTCGAACTTCTGGCGCTCCAGCCGGGGAATCTGCGGGATCACCTTCTGGACGATGATCATCGCCACGATCCCGACCGGCACATTAATCAGGAAGATTGAGCGCCAGCCGAACGCGCCAACCAGGAACCCACCGATGACCGGCCCGAGCATGATGCCCAGGGACACCAGCATCGAGTTGATACCGACTGCCTGCCCGCGCTGGCTATCCGGGAAGATGTCCGTGACGATTGCTATCGCCAGGGCGCTGATCATCACATCGCCTATCCCCTGCAGCGCGCGGAAGAAGATCAGCCACCCGGTATTCGGAGCAATGGCACACAGTAGCGATCCGACGGCGAAGAACCCCATGCCTAGCTGGTACATCTGCTTGCGCCCGCGGATGTCCCCCAGCCGTGCAGCGGCGGGCATTAAAGCGGTAACAATCAGGAGGTACGCCACCACTACCCACTGGATCACCGCGAAGGTCGTACCAAGTTCCCGCACCATCGTTGGCAGCGCGACGTTCACACTGCTGCTGTCGAGGGTGGACATCAGCAGCCCCATGCCGACGCCGAGCCCGGCGAGCCACTTGTTGGTGCCCTTATAGCGTAATTCTTCCTCAGGGGTTGGTCTGAGAGGTGGTAGCATGGCTGTATTCCTTGTCCGTTGCAGGCGTTCAGTCTAACGCCCACATACCGGGGTTGCCAGTTCTTTATGGTATTCTTTGTCCCATCGTACCATACCCTTCAGACAGCGACTGGCATGCGAATGAACCGTAATCCGCTTCTCCCTGTTGTGATGATTGCCGCAGCTTCGCTGGCCTGCAACTTCCCCGGCATAGCGAGGGATGCAGCGGCTGCGCCAGTTACCGCACCGCCGGTGCTTCCGGTAGCCAGCCCCGGGCAACCCGTCACCGTACCGCCGCCCGCCCCGCTGCCACCCACCGCCACAGAACAACCCGCTTATACCCCGGTCTTTGAACCCGGCGCGTGCCTGTTCTCCGTCCCCGGCGGCTACCGTGTGGACTGTGGCTGGCTGGTCGTCCCGCAGGATCGGGCGGCCCCGGATCAGAAGTCGATCCGCCTGCACGTCGCCATTTTCCGCAGCCCCAGCCCGGTTCCGGCCCCGGATCCGCTTGTCTTTCTCTCCGGCGGGCCGGGCAGTTCAGCACTGGGGCTGGCAGCTTACACGCTTAACAGCGCCGGACTGGATGCCGTGCTTGCCAGCCGGGATGTGATCCTGTTCGATCAGCGCGGTGTCGGCTATTCCGACCCGGCATTGACCTGCCCGGAACGTGAAGACCTGGTAGCAGCGCTCCTGACGCAGCGCCTGAGCGTTGAGGAGCAATCCGCACTGCAGGTGGAAGCCTATGCACAGTGCCGCACCCGTTACGAGGCACAGGGGATCGACATGGCAGACTACACCAGCGCGGCCAGCGCCGCCGATATCGCTGACCTGCGGCGTGCGCTTGGATTTGACCAGTACAACCTATACGGCGTGTCTTACGGCACCCGGCTTGCGCTCACGGTGCTGCGGGACCACCCGGAGGGGCTCCGCAGCACCGTCCTGGACTCCGTGTATCCGCCGCAGATTAACCTGTATACCGAATGGACACGGAACGCCGACCGCGCCTTCAACACTCTGTTCGAGACCTGCGCGGCAGACCCGGCCTGCGCTGTGGCTTACCCTGACCTGCGTGGCACGTTCTACCGCCTGGTGGATCGCCTGAATGGGGAACCGCTGACCGTGCCTGTTACTGACTACGCCGGGCAGAGCCACGATGTGGTTCTCGATGGGCGGCTGTTGATCGATTCGCTCTTTCTCGCGTTCTACCGCTACGACAACATCCCCACCCTCCCGGCGATGATCGCCGCAGTTGACCGGGGCGATACCTCCCACCTGCTGCTCCAGCGGATGCTCCAGCTCAACTTCGATCGCAGCGCCAGCCGGGGGATGCAGGCGGCGGTACAGTGCGCGGAAGAAGTCGCGTTCAGCTCGACGGATGACCTGAACGCGCTGGCGGTGGGTGTGACGCCACAGGTCGCGGACACCTGGGTGAACGAACTCCTTCCGTTCTACGCCGTATGCGGCTCGCTGGGCCTGCCTGCGCCTGACCCGCGCGAAAACCAACCGGTGACAGGCACGGTGCCGGTGCTGATCCTGACCGGGCGTTTCGACCCGATCACGCCGCCGGAATGGGGCGGCCTCACCGCGCAGACGCTGCCCAACAGCACCATCTACGAGTTCCCCGCCGCCGGGCACTGGATCGGACGCTCAAGCCCGTGTGCGGTAACGATCGCCACGAGCTTCGTCAACTATCCGGATCAGCCCCCTGACGCAGGGTGCCTCGCTGGTCTGGGCGCGCCAACCTTCCGGTAGGCTATAATCCCGCCGACGACTGTCCATCTGAACCCGAAAGGGAAGCTCTCATGCGCCGCTGGCAGGCCGAAGCCGCACTGATCTTCATCACCGTCATCTGGGGTACCACGTTTATCGTCGTCAGTGACGCGCTGAAATCCGTGCCCCCGCTGGCTTTCGTATCTCTGCGCTTCCTGATGTCCTCGGTGGTGCTGCTGCTGATGTTCGGACGGCGGTTGAAGGGCATCGGGCACACCGAGATAGGCATCGGTATCTCACTGGGGCTGGTGCTGGCCGTCAGCTTCGTTCTGCAGACGGTTGGCCTGCAGACCACCAGCCCCGGTAAAACCGCTTTCATTACCGGGCTGAACGTGGTAATCGTGCCATTCCTCGCATGGTGGGTGCTGCGTAACCGGCCTGCTGCCGGGGCGTATATCGGGGTGCTTGTCGCCACGGTAGGCCTTGCCCTGCTCACCCTCGACGCAAGCCTGACGATCGCGCCCGGTGACATCTGGGTGATCGGCTGCGCGGCAACCTACGCGCTGCACATCGTCATGATCGGAAAGTATGCGCCACATCATGACACCGTCCGGCTCAACATCGTGCAGATCATCACCGTTTCCCTGATCGTCGGGGCAGCCAGCCTGTTCATCGAGCGCCCGGCCCTGAGCTACCCGGCCAGCGCATGGGGCGCGATCCTCTACACAGGTGTGATCGCTACCGCCCTGGTGCTCAGCCTGCAAGCGGCGGGACAGCGTTATGTGGACCCAACCCGTACCGCCCTGATCTTCAGCCTGGAACCCGTATTCGCGGCGATCTTCGGCTGGCTGTTCGCCAGTGAAATCTTCGGGGTGCGGGATATCGCCGGGTGCGCGCTGATCCTCGCCGGGATGCTGGTCGCCGAACTGCGCTTCGGGCCGCCCCCGCGCGCGGTCTCCGGCAGCCAGCAGCCCGAAAGCCCTGCCTGATCCGCAACATTTCACCCATC
>JADZAD010000102.1 GCA_020852775.1 Anaerolineae bacterium | reverse complement strand
GCCTGCTGCTTCCTGAGCATTCTGGCAGTTCAGGTCGCCGTGATCAACACGCTGTCCGCCCGCTGAGGCCACAGCCGTCACCGAGGGGATACCAGGCACACGATGGATTTTTCAGAGCATGGCGACCTGACGCCAATCCGCACACAGCGCATCCCGCAGAATATCGAGACACCGGTATCGTTCGTCCCGGTGCCTAACGCCTACGTGCGTTACGCCTATTCCCGCTCCAGTGACAGTATGGCCAGCCAGATCGAAGGGCAGGATTACCTGTGCTTTCAGCACAACGACCAGAAGCTGGATTTCGAGGTGTGCGACGGCGTCGGATCGTCATTCTGTGGCAACCTCGCGGCACGCATCCTGGGTGACAACCTGCTTGAATGGCTGTGGCTGCAGGACGTGCCACGGATGGGCAGCGGCAACGCACTGGCCGAGGCGACAACCGCCTACCTGAACAAGCTGCAGAAGCAGGCTCAGTACGAGGTACTGGAATACGACATCCCGGACCACATCTCCGGGCTGATCCGGCAGGCGCTCGAATCGCAGCGGGCCTACGGGAGCGAAGCAATCTTCGCCGCCTGCCGCATTGACTACCCGTGCGCGGCGATCCCGGAGGGGCTGATCGCGATCCTGTGGATGGGCGACACACGCATCCGTGTCTTTGGTGACGACGGTAGTGAGATCGACCTGGGCGGCGAGTGGATCAACGGGAATCGCTGGTCTACCGTGCATGGCGCGCGCGGCCAGATGTACGCGTGGATGTCCCCCCTGGCGGGCATCAGCCGGGTGATGGCCTTCACCGATGGGCTCGGCGCTCACTACGGCGGACTGCCTGTTTACGGCGATACCCAGCTCGACAGTGAGATACGTGCTGGTTCAAAGCTGCCGACCAGTGACGATGTCGCCTTCATCGAAGTGGTGCTGCGCACCCCCCTTTATGAGGGCTACCCGGAAGGTGATATTCCTGACCCGAACGCCGAACGTCCCCATCTGGAGCCGGTCTGGAACCCGACCGGAGCCTCGACCTACACTGTGCGCTGGAACTGGCCGATACAGAACAGGGCGGGCTTCATCATTCAGGAAGGACGCAGCCCGGCCCTGACCGACGCCCTGACCGTTGAGGCACAGCCCGGCGCGCTGGAATGGCAGCCATCCAGGCCGCAGGCCCCCGGCTGGTATTACTACCGGGTACGGGCCGTTACCCGGCGCGGCACGACTACCCCGTGGAGCGAACTCCGGCAGACGCGGGTCGCCTTCCCGCCGCCGCAGAAGCCAGTGCTGTCGGTCGAGAAGGCAGGTAGCATCACCACATTACACTGGCCTGAAGCGGGCGACTCCGTGCAGTACGTGGTTCAGCAGTCCCAGACGGAGGATTTCACGGAGAGCGATACCGTATTTGAGGGCCGCGCCAGTTCCTGGAGGATTCCTTCCGGGACGCGCCCCGGCATTTACTGGTACCGCGTGTTTGCGATCTCGGACGGCGGCGAAAGCCTGCCCAGCGAACCGCAGTCTGTTGAGGTCATCGTGCCTCCTCCACCACGCCCCCATCTGGGCACGATCCAGTATGAATCATCCCACGGTGTCTACCTGCTGCGCTGGCAGGCGGTGGTCGGCGCAACGCTTTACGAGATAGAAGAGACTGAAAGCGGCAGAGATGAACCTGCCCTGATCACGTCACAGGATACAACCTGCAGCATTCACATCGATGAGCGGCAGCCCGGTGAATACACTTACCGCATCCGTGCCTGTCACGATTATGCCTGCAGCGAATGGAGCAACGGGCAGGTGCTGATCATCACGCCACCGGCCCCTGAATATGCGCCTGTACCGCATGTCATCCTCGACCCCGATATGCATACGGTGCGGCTGGAGTGGGGTGCGGTTGAGTATGCGACCAGCTACACAGTCGAGGTTGCATCCGATGAAGCTTTCAGCATGCCGCAGCATTTCACCCGGCAGGAATGCCTGCTCGAACTGCCTGCGCCAGACCCCGGACAGCGCTTCTACCGGGTGTGCGCGGAGAACAGCGGCGGCAGCGGGCCGTGGAGCGAATCCGCAACGATAACCGTCTTGCCTGATGCCCCATCCTGGGTGGAAGCGTCCGCGGTGGCCGCCGGCCTTCTCACCCTGAACTGGGGGGGTGTGCGGGGCGCGACCCTGTACCGTGTTGAGACAGTGCCGGGCGACCAGGACGAAGCGCACCATCACGAAGTCTATGCGGGCGATCAGACACGTGTCGAGTACCGGATACCGGGTGGAGGAGGAACGTTCGTCTTTCGCGTCCGGGCTGAAGCGCCAGGAGTTGTCGGGCCGTGGCAGGTCAGTGACCCGCTGACCGTCTCGACCACCCTGGGCACCCCGCATATCACCGATCTGCGCCCGGATGAGCGCGGCAGCATCGACCTGCGATGGGATGCCGTTGAAGGAGCCACACACTACATCATCGAGATCAGCCTTGGTGAGATCTTCGAGACCGTCATCCGCCGTCTCCACGCAGCGCAGGCTGAAGCTGCCTTCGCGCCTTCGACCGGCAGCACGTACTGGTTCCGGGTGCGAGCCTGTATCGGTGACGTCTCCGGCCCGGCCAGTAAACCCCTCAGCCTGATGGTCAGCCAGGCCGCCGCACCGGTGCTGCTACCGGTCAACCTGGCACAGCGAAAGCGGCCATTTGAGATCACGTGGCGTGCAGTGGAAGGTGTTTCCCGCTACGAGCTCCAGCAATCGCCGGGGGTCAATTTCGCCGACGCGCTGACTACCACCCATCGCCGTGATCGCGGCGAGACGCGGCAGGAGATCACGGCGCCGGAGAAGGGGCGGCTGCACTTCCGGGTGCGCGCACTGGATGAGCGTGGCCAGCCCGGTTACTGGAGTGAAACGATCACGGTTGAAGTCACTTAGCGGAACAGGGACGAATGAGCGAGTTTAATCCTACCCCTCACGAGCAGGTTGTTATTGGCGGCGTACAGTACGCTGTGATGCCTCATCCAGCGGTGCCTAACTTCGCCTTCGGGCAGGAAGGGCGTAAGGCGTTTGTCTACCAACTGCGCCGCCCGGCGGATGACGGTGTGTTCGCGCTCAAGAAGTTCAAGCAGGCATATCGCCTGCCGGAACTGGTTGATGTATGCGCCGAACTGGCACGCTTCTCCAGGTGGCCGGGGCTGGAGGCCGGGGCACGTACCTGCCTGGTGACCGCACAGCACCCGGACATCCTCGGACAGTACCCCGATCTCGAATACGCGGTACTCATGCCGTGGATTCACGGTTCGACCTGGTACGACATGGTTGTGACCATGACGCCGCTGACGCGCCGTGAGTCTGTCGCTTTCGCCAATGGCATCGCCCGGGTGCTCGATGGGATCGAGGAGGC
>JADZAD010000101.1 GCA_020852775.1 Anaerolineae bacterium | reverse complement strand
TTGACCCGTCGCTTGCCCCGGCAGGATGGCATACCCTCGTGATTGCGTTCCAGTATGCGCCATATGCGTTGCGCGCGGGCTGGGACACGGCCCAAGGTGAGGCGCTTGCCGACCGCGCCCTCGCCGCGCTGGAGCCCACTCTGCCCGGCCTGACGGCGCGGGTACGGGATCGCCGTGTGCTGACGCCCGCCGACCTCGAAGCGCGTTACGGCCTGCCCGAAGGCGACTTCAACCACGGCGCGATGATGCTCGACCAGGCCTTCTTCCAGCGCCCGGCGCTCGGCCTCTCCGATTATCGGATGCCTGTGGCGGGGTTGTGGCTGTGCGGGCCGGGGGCTCACCCCGGCGGCGGCCACCTCGGCGCGCCGGGCTTCGCGGCAGCACAAACGGCGCTCGGTAGCTGAACTCACCCCCTCAACCTCCTCTCAACCGCTGGAGAGGGGGTGAGGTTGTCTTCGCGCCTACGGACGATCGGCCTCTGGAGACTGGAGACTGGCTTCTGGAGACTGCTTTATGCATCCTGCCTCCGGCTGGTGTACACTGAGACCGACACCCTACCGAGGAGTTTCGTATGCGTACAGTCCTCCTGACCTGTGCCGGTATCCTGTCCGCTGTCGTGCTTTCCGCCTGTGCGCTCCCGGCCTTCCCGACCGGATTCGCGCCGACGGACGTCCCTCTGCTCACCCTGCAGGACCTCGCCGCGACAGCCACTGCGGGCGCTTCCATGGGGAACCCCACCCCGGCTCCGGCGACAATCGCGCCGCCGAGCACCCCGACCTTCACGCCGGTGGTGATCCTGCCCGGTGAAACCGCCGGGCCGACATCGGAATCCGGTGGTGGGGGTGGGGCCACAGCGGAGCCTGCCGTCACCCTCGTGCCGACCACATCCGGGGGTGGGTCGGCGACGCCGTCGCCTGAACCCGTCGTGATCCCCGGCGCTGAACTGGTGCCCACGCTCTTCCCGCAGCAGATTACTGGCCCGTCCGCGATCTCGATTGACGAGACCAGCTTTGTTGATCCGCTCGGCACCGAGCAGTTCGTTATGCTGATCGCCAATAACGGCTCGGTGGACCTCGGCTCGATCACCGTCACGCTCGAGCTTTATAAGCCGGATGGCTCGCCACTGCTGACGCAGAGCATCAGCCCGAACCTCGGCATGCTGCGTGTCGGTGAGGTATCGCCGGCGGTGATCCTCTTCTCGTCGGGCGAATCGGCCGGGTGGGAAACATACGACGTGCGGGTAGAGGCCTCGGCGCTGATGCCCGGGCCAGATAACAACCGCTATCATGACTTCACCCCCCTACAGGCGCAGGGTACGGCGCTGCCCGGTAACGTGTTCAGCATCACCGGTCAGGTGGAAAACACCGGCTCGTCGAATGCCGAATCCGTGCGTGTGATTGCGATACTCTTTGGTACACAGAATGAACTGGTCGGCATGGCGACGGGCTTCACTGACAAGCAGTCCATCCCGGCGGGCAACTCCTCGTCCTTCACTATCCTGTCGGTGGGCGGGTCGGCCACAGTTGCACGGTATGTGCTGCTGTTTGAAGGGACGAAAGCGGTCCAATAGAGGGGCGGAGGGCGATGGCACTCAGGATGGTTGCACCGGGGCTGTATGAACTGGCGGTAGGGATCGCCAATGTGTGGCTGCTGGAAGCGGCGGATGGGCTGGCGCTGGTGGACACGGGCCAGCCGGGCCGCGCGCCGGACATCCTCGCGGCGATCCGCTCACTGGGCAAGCCCCCGGCTGAC
This sequence comes from Anaerolineae bacterium, assembly GCA_020852775.1. Lineage (GTDB taxonomy): Bacteria > Chloroflexota > Anaerolineae > Aggregatilineales > UBA3940 > JADZAD01. The sequence continues at coordinate 2,726 of JADZAD010000101.1, read as the reverse complement.
CTGAAACATATCCTGCTGACGCACAACCATCCGGATCACATCGGCAGCCTGGCCGCCGTGCAGCGTGAGACGGGGGCGCGGGTATATTGCCAGCCGCTCGATGCGCCGCTGGTCCGCACTGGCGGGGACTTCAACCCGCGTGCCGTCGATGCCGTACCGTTCAACCCCGCACCGGGTGTGCCGGGCCTGTTATACCGGGTGTTTCTCTCGCCGTACACGGGCATCGAGCCGTCGCCAGTGCACGAGGAGATCTGCGAAGGGGCGGCCATCCCTGCGCTGCCTGACCTTCAGGTAATCGAGACGCCCGGCCACAGCGCCGGGCACCTGGCGTATTTATGGCAGCGGGGTGGGGGGGTGCTGATCGCCGGGGATGTCTGCTCGCGGCTGCCCGTCCTCGACTGGAGCCTTGGCTATGCGGATTTCGAGGAGGCGAAGCGCAGCCTGAAGAAGCTGTGCGCCGTCGCCTTTGACGCGGTGGTGTTAGGCCACGGGGCCCCGATCCTGCGCGGAGCGAAAGCACGCTGGCTCCGCCGCTGGGGGGGGAGCCAGCTCTTAGCCATTAGCGGTTAGCGATTAGCTGAATAGCCTCTCTGGCTGGCCCCAGGCCAGCCTCAGTCCATATCTTCTTTCCCCCTGAACACGGGGAAAATGCCATGACTGTGTGCTAACCGCCAACCGCTAACCGCTTCTCCAGGCACACGACCTGATGCATCGGGCCGTCGAGGTGGCGCGCAATCTGCCAGCCTGCCTGCGACGCCAGCGCCGCGAAGGCCGTCAGACCGAGGTAGCGAATCGCCGGGCGGCCCTTGATGTTCTCCGTGTCCTTCAGGCGTGGATCAAGCGTCGAGGCGTCACGCACCACCGGGCCAACCATCACGAACTCCTCTGGCGTGCCCTCTCGCAGCACGGAGAGATTCGCGGTGATGTCCTCGTCGCGGGCGAACTCGAACAGCCCACCCTCGGTGGAGCCTGCCGCGACCGCCTCACTGAGGGGATGTTCGTGCAGCCAGCGTTCCAACGCCTCTGGCTTCGACCAGTCGTACTCGACATCATGGAACGCCACGTTCAATCCTTGCAGCGGCGCATCCTCCGCGAGCAGCGCGGCCAGTGCCCGCGCACCGAATGAAGGCCCTTCGCGGTCGAGGTCAAATACGGTGAGGATAATCCGGCGCCCGGCGAGCAGTTCCGGATGTTCCCTGTGCAGCACCAGCAGCGTGTTAAGGCTGTCCGCCGCCGGGCCTCCGCCAATGTTCAGCAGGTGCAGCGAAGCCTCCGGGTGGGTACGGAGTGGGCTGGTTAGCCTGTCTGCCAGCAGGTGTACCACGTCGCGCATACGCCAGCGGAACGTGACCGGGGTCAGGCTGCCTGCCCACTGGCGGTCAACCGGCCCGGCGTAGCCATCACCGAGGTTATCCGGGCCGAGCTTGTGCAGGTAGCACGTCATCCCGCTGGTGTACGTCCCGGCAGAATCCACCAGCATGCCGCGCATCAGCCGCGAACTCTGGATCATGCCCTTCAGCACGGCGGGGTCGAGCGTGGCAAGGCGCTGTGTGCTGGCGACAAAGGCGTCGATCAGTGCACCGGTTTCCGTGTCACTGATCTCAAAGGCAAATGCAGGGTGGGTGATGTCGATCACGGGCAGTTCCAGGCCGTCATCCGTCAGGGCGTAGCATACGCCAGGCTTCCTGTTGAGTTCAGGGATAGTCGCGGCCATGATGGCGCTCTTTTCAGTTAGTCCCGGGCAAAATAGAGGTGCATAGCGAGAGTGCCAAGCCGAATCAGGTCACCGTTTCCGACCCGGTAAGGCACATTCGGTGTGAGGCGATTCTCGTTGAGAAAAGTGCCGTTAGCCGAAGCAAGATCGATGATTTCGAGGGTTTCTCCGGCCTGGCGCAGGGTGGCATGCAGCCGTGAAACGCCCTTTTCGCGGGCGTGGTAGGGGCCCAGGTCCAGTTCAGGCACGGTCCCCTTCTCGCGGTCGAGCCGGCCCAGCCGGATTTCCTGCTGTGGTTCAAGGCTGAGTGGGGCAGCCGCGCCTTTGATGAACAGTACCAGCCGCCGGTGTCCGGAGAACCCGGTGCGTCCCAGGCCGTTCCTGACCAGGTTGGCGGGGGCATCACCGGCATGGTTAATATGGGTCATATCAGCGGTACCGGGGGTAAGTGGCGCGCCGCAGATGGGGCATTGACCGTGGTTGGCGATGGGCGCCAGGCAGCGCGGGCAGACAGAGGGGATGCTCATGGAGCACAGTCCTTCATACAGGGCAGGGCATGCTGACGATCACATGGCTGTTACTGAGGATAACACCGATCCGGCTGCGGGGGGAATCACAGAAGGAGGCGCATGTACGCCTCCCGGGGCACAAAACTCTCAGTTGTTTTATGGCATCCTGTATCAGCTACACCTTGATGACGTTGGTTGCCTGCGGCCCTTTCTGGCCCTGCTCAACTGTCATCTCCACACGGTCGCCCTCTTCCAGAGTGCGAAAACCGCGGGCCTGGATAGCGGAGTGATGTACGAAGACATCCTTGCTGCCATCCTCAGGGGCGATGAAGCCGTAGCCTTTGGTGCTGTTGAACCACTTGACGACGCCAATCACGCGGTCTGACATGGGTATTGATCTCCTTACCCGGCTGACACTGAGACGGTCATTTACAGGCCGGCATTACTTCAGACAGACAAAAAGCCCGGCAGGGCCGGGCCTTACCTGTTCAAAGTCGTGTCGC
>JADZAD010000100.1 GCA_020852775.1 Anaerolineae bacterium | reverse complement strand
CAAGCCATTGCCCGCCCCCCTCAAGCGGGGCGATATCCTTATGATAGCCGCGGTTGCATGTACCGCAATCATCCTGCGCGCAATCCCTGGCCTGAGGATCATCGACGACGCGTATATCACCTACCGTTATGCGTGGAATATCCTGCGCGGGCTCGGATTCGTTTACAATCTCGGCGAGCCTGTTCTCGGTACGACCACTCCCCTCTACACCCTGATGCTGGCTGCGGTCGGTTGGCCCGGCGCGGGGCTCACCGGGCAGGCCGCGCTTCCAGAGGTCTCTGTCACCCTGAATACCCTGGCCGATGGGCTGGGGGCCGCACTGCTTTTCCTCATCGCCTACCGGCTCTCCGGAGAGCGGGTGCTTGCGCTGGCCTGCGGACTGCTGTGGGCGTTCTCCCCGCAGAGTATCACATTCGCCATTGGCGGTATGGAGACCAGCGTTGCCATTGCGCTGATGCTCGGTGCGTTCTACGCCTGGCTGGTTGACCGCCCCGTCCTGGCAGCCCTCATCGCCGGCCTGGCGACCCTGACACGTCCGGACAGCCTGATCTGGGCCGGGCTGCTGGCACCCGGCATGATCGTCACGCGCTGGCGGGCTACCGCCGGGCGTCCATTCTTATCACGCCTGCCGTTGGCGGAAGCCGGAAGCTACCTGCTGATCGTCACCCCCTGGGTGGTCTGCGCCACGTTGTTTTTCGGCAGCCCCCTGCCCCACTCGATCGCTGCGAAGTCGGTCGCCTACCATTTGGAACCAACACAGGGCCTCGTGGCGATGCTCCAGAACTTCTCTGCGCCCTTCTTCGAGGATGTGGCTTTCGGGCCAACCGGCGTCATCGCAGGCGCCCTCGTATATCCTATCCTTGCGGCACTGGGTGGGTTGACACTCTTCCACCGTGACCGGCGCAGCCTGCCCCTCGTGCTGTATCCGTGGCTATACGCGCTGGCGTTCACGATTGCCAATCCGCTGATCTTCCGCTGGTACAACACGCCGCCGCTGCCGTTCTACTTCCTGTGTATAGTGGCCGGACTGTGGGGGATCACCACCCGCCTGTTCAATGAGCGCTGGGCCTGGTTCGCTGTGGCGCTATCAGGGCTGCTCTGGCTGGGGCTGAACCTGAATGCGTGGGAGCTTCACCCCGATCATGGCCCTGATCGCCCCGCACCGGAGATGGCGTGGTTCAAGCTCGAACTGCTCTATGCGCAGGCTGGCCAGGAACTGGCGCCACTGGTGACGGCAGATACCACAATTGCTGCCGGAGATATTGGCGCACTGGGGTGGACATCAGGGGCGCGGATCCTGGATACGCTTGGGCTGGTGTCACCGCAGTCCGTCGCCTACTCCCCGGTTAATCCGGCCTTCCTCGGCGAGACAGCACCTTACGCCGTTGCGCCCGACCTGATCGTCACGGAGCAACCGGACTTCATCGTGATTCTGGAGGTCTACGGGCGCAATGGCCTGCTCAGAGACCCGCGTTTTGCACAGCTCTACCGCCTGCGCGAAAGGATCGAGACGGATATTTACGGAAGCGATGGAATGCTGATCTACGAACGGGCGCGGGATTGAAGTCTGAGCCGGGGCCTTATGCTTCAGGCTTGCGCGCATACGCCGTCACAAGATCGCCCATATTGAGCGGGATGGCCAGCCGGTCAAGGCCGGTCAGCCGCGCTCCGTCATCGACGATCCCCGCCAGTAGCGTGCTGTACGGACGCAGCCGTGTCGTCAGGTACTTCAGGCGCAGGTAGCGCCCTTCGGGGCGAACCGTCCGGACTTCGAAGCCCGCTTTCCGGATGATCTCGGCCAGGGTGCGGCTGGTGAAGTAGTAGATGTGCATTTCCATCAGCCAGGGCCAGCGTCTGCCCATCATGCGGGCGAACAGGCTGCCTATATCCATCGTATGCACCGCGATCCATCCCCCCGGTCTGAGCAGGTCATACATGCGCTGAAGCTCGTTCATCGGGTCGCCGAGGTGCTCGAAGACATCCCACATGGTGATCGCGTCGAAACTCGCCGGTTCAAACAGGTCGTCATCCAGAACGCCGCGGACGACGTCCAGCCCGCGCTCACGCGCATACTCCACTGCCCACGTCGAAGGCTCAATCCCGGTAGCCCGCCAGCCCGTCCGGTTCGCCTCTTCAACGAACACACCGATATAGGCGCCAACGTCCAGCAGCCGGCGGCCAGCAGCCGGGCCAGTGAAGGCTTCAAACTTGCGCAGATGGCGTTGAAAGGTCAGTTCGCGAGCGTGTCGTTCCTGGAGATACAGGGGATCGACGACTTCCTCGTAGTTGTGCAGAATGGCATCACGGCGCGGGCGGGGGTTGGTGTAGACCAGTCCACAGTGCGCGCACTGCACGATCGGTGGATGGACGCCATAGCCGGGATGTGTGCAGCAGAACGCGGACCATGACCCTTCCAGGTGGTTATCCTGCCGTGTGTCCGGAAAGCGCAGCGTGGTTTCCGTATGGCCACACAGATTGCACGGCACCTGTTCCATGATGTCATTGTGCCGCGCAGAGGGGGTCGGAGCACTCAAGGGGCGTTCCTTCTTTAACGACGGCGCAGCCAGCGGCGCGCCGTCAGGCGCAGCACCGTGTACAATGCACGGTAGATCTCCTGACGTGAAATCTTGGAGGCCCCCATCTTGCGATCGACGAACTCGATCGGCACTTCCCCGACAGAGAAGCCAGACTGCCGCACCAGAAACAGCATCTCGATCAGAAAGGAATATCCGCTGCTGAAGATCGAGTTCAGAGGCAGCGTCTCCAGGACGTGGCGCTGGTAGCAACGGAAGCCCGCAGTCGCATCCTTCGCTGGCAGCGACAGCGTCATCTGTACGAACGCATTGGCCCCGCGGCTGAGGAGGCGCCGCGAGAACGGCGAATCCGGTGTTGTTCCGCCGGGGACATACCGCGATCCGATAACAAGGTCATAGCCAGACATGCTCTTCTCCACCATTGCCGGGATGAACCGGGGGTGGTGAGAGAAATCCGCATCCATCGACATGATATGCGCCACACCGGGTTGTGCCAGCGCATAAGCAAAGCCGGCCAGATACGCTGTGCCAAGCCCCAGCTTACCGGCACGATGAATCACGTGGACACGTTCCGGATCAGCCTGTGCGAGCCCGTCCGCGTACTCACCGGTGCCATCGGGCGAGTTGTCGTCTACAACAACGACTCCGACTGAGAGCGGCAGGCCGAGCAGCATGGGCACCAGGTGCTCGATGTTCTCACGCTCGTTATAAGTAGGGACGACAACCAGCGTATCAACCATGTGGGCTATTTTCCTGCACTCCAGGCGACAGGCATCAAACGGACACATTACCAGCGGCACAGCGAGGCAAGTATACCTCATATCAGGTTGGTATGGGGGTGTTATCACCGGCGGCGCGGCCAGGCCGCTGTTGCCACAGCCAGCAGAAGGCCCATCACACTGACCACCGCCCCTGTAACAAAGCTGGCGGGCCGGTAGAAGAACGTTACCTCATGTGTTCCCGCAGGCACATCTACGACACGAAAGGCGTGGTTGGCGCGCCGGATGGGGGCTGGCCTGCCATCGACCGCCGCCTGCCAGCCAGGATAGTCCGTATCAAGAAGCAGTAGCGCTCCGTCCTGGGGGAGCGAGACCTCTATGTCTACACGCAGCGCACCATCCTCCGTAATGTGCGCCTCTCCGCTCGGCAGAGGCTCACACGCCAATCCATCCGGCTTGCCGGTGCAGGTGACAGCACTCGCGCGCGGCCACGAACCGGGAAGCGCATACAACTGATACCCGTTCACCTCCCCGATCGTGTCCAGCCCGGGATAGCCCGCCGGAGCCAGCAGCATGCTAACCCCCATCCGTTCCAGCCCATCGATCCGGTCACCCACCGGCAGGCGTTCGAGTTCCGCGAGCAGTTCAGCGTAATACCTGATTTGCAGCGGATCATCGATACTCGCGCTGCGGATACCATCTATCTGCGTCAGATTGGGCAGAAGGGAAGCACGCAGTTTCGCCTGTGCCGTGGCATCTCCTGTACGGAAGTCCGTCAGGTCAAGTATTGTCTCGAACTTGAAGTCATACTCGTCACCCGGCAGGATAGCGAAGCGGCGGCCTTCGCTGAGGTATGGCCTGATTTCGCTCATCGTTCGTGGGCGGTAGAACGCGGCAGGCACGGTCGGGTTAAGCCCGGCATGCGCCGTTACCAGGTCGAACACTAGCAGCCCCAGCGCCAGCACCTCCCACCACGAGCGGAACCGTTCGCGCCGCTCGGCCTGCACTTTCAGCAGTGAGAGTGCCCCTGTCAGTGTCACCATCGTACCAAAACGGGCCACACCTCCGGCAAAAGCCGGCGCGACAGCCTCACCGAGGATCGTCGGCCCTGCCCACGCAATGACAGCGATCGCCACCCCGCCTGCGGTCAACAGGCGTGTCCAGTACAGGCGGCGCGCACTCGTATGCCACTGGTCTGCGCCGATCGCCGCCAGAACCGGCAGGGCGAAGGCTGGCAGCAACGTCCAGCGTGCCGGGGCGCGGAACAGGTCTATGCCGGGCACATGTTCAAACATCCAGACGAAGACAGGGTTGTTCCCCCCCAGTGCCATGAAGAATCCAAGCGCCGCTGTTCCCCAGAAGAACGGCACGAGCCGTACCGCCAGCGGCGCCTCCGTACCGCGGCGTTCACGCCACCAGCGGAGCAGACTGTGCCCGGCCATAACCAGCGTCAGCAGCCCGGCATAAGTGGCGTCTTCCCAGTACGCGCCATATCCCCGATAGTCGCCGGATGCCGGGCTACCGAACAAGTTCGGGGTGAGCAGTGTGAGGAACCGCCAGGGCCAGAACGAATATGCCAGCGCATCCTCGGCACGCACGCCATCCGCGCGCTGTGACAGCAGGGTAAGTTCAGCCGTAGGCACAAGCTGTATCGCCGCGATCATCAACGCAATAATCAACGCGCCAGCCGCCAGAAGGGGCAGCAGCGCCCGCTCACGCAGAGGCTCCTTCTGATTCCATCCCCTGGCCACAACATATATGCCCAGCATAAACAGGCTGTAGGACGCCGTCTGGGCATGACCGGCCAGCAGCATCAGGGAGGAAAGTAGCGCCAGTACGGTCACCGACCGTGAGCGCCCTCGTCCGCTCTCCGTGAGATATTCTGCCGCCCAGAGCAGCCATGGAAGCCAGGGCACGGTGCTGGTAATGCTGAGGAAACCAAACCGGCTGACCAGATACGCACCCAAGGCGAAGCCCAGCGCGCCCACCCCCTGCCCCCGCACCCCGATTCCGATCCGCCGCAGGTAAGCGATCATCCCGGCGCCGGCCAGCAGAAGGTGCAGCACGCCCGCCACACCCATTGCGATATCTACCGGCAGGACGAAAGACAGCCAGTTCAGCGGGTAGAATGGTGCAGTCTGGTAATTCGCCAGCAGCGGTGCACCGCTCCCGGCCAGCGGGTTCCACAATGGAAGTTCACCGGAACGCATCTGCGCGACAGCCATGGCACGCCACGGGTAGAACTGCAGGGCCGGGGTGCCCCAGTAGATTACCTCTCCAAGAGCCAGCCGGTGGAAGAGTACAGCGATCCCGGCCAGCAGAACCAGCCATGGAAGCCATAGCAGCCGATCGCGTATCGTATTCTCGTTCACTGCCCGGCCTCGTATATCGTGTACTCACCCGCGCTGAAGGCCTCAGCAAGGCCGAGTGCGGCCGGGTCGAAACACAGGCCGCCCGTGCAGGTGTCGTCCCGCTCATCCGGGCCGACCCATACATAACGGATGGCTGCCTCCCTGAGCAAGGCGCGGCGCTCGGCCACACTCATAGGGTTGCTGCCCGGCAGCCCGAAAAAGCTCTCCGCGGCCGCCGCCTTCACGACGGCGTTCACCGTCTCAGGCCCATGCCCGGCATAGACCCGGACAGGGGCCTGTGCGGGCAGGATGTTGCCGCTGTCAAACGTCGCAAGCACGTGGCTGTAGAGCAGCGCGTTCTCACGAAGGTAGCGAAACGCTGCGCGTTCGTCCGCGGGGTGATATACAGGAAGAGCTGGCGCAGCGGCAGTCATAGTCGCCCCCGTCAGCAGGATTAACGGGGCAGGCAGCAGAAGCGCGATCAGGGCCGCACTGATCCCGCGGCGCAGCAGGCCGGGCCAGTGCAGTTCCGCGAGCCGCCACAGGCCATGTACAGCCAGGATACCCAGTGGTACGTTCACGCCTTCTACCAGCCGCCGCTGTACCCCCACCAGCGGCAGGTAGATCAGGGTGGCCGCCACGAGAGGCCAGACGAACAGCAGCAGGTTACGCTCATCACGGCTGTTCCTGCACAGGTTCCATGCCCCGGCGGCGGCCAGTGGGATCAACAGGCCATAGGCCAGGACATAGTTCAGCGGGGCCGGGGATGGGAGTAGATTCTGCGCCGCCCATGTGCGAAAGACCGGCTGTGAGGTGAAGACCCACCAGTTGATCAGCAGCAGCACTACCGTCGGCAGCGAAGCGATAGCAGAGATCCTGAATGCCGCCCAAGGTAGGCAGCAAGCATGGAGAGCCTGTGCCAGAAGCCATGCGGCGATCAGCACGCCCAGCAGCGCCCCGAAGAAGGGCACGATCGCTGTCATCCCCGCCCAGCAGGCAGAGGCAGCCAGCACCATCCGGGCCTGCCTTCCGCGCAAAGCGCCGAAGAGCAGCAGCCAGCCACCCAGCATCAGTGCACGGGCCAGCGCCAGATGCGGCAGGGCAAACACCTGCAGAAACGAGAAAGCCTCAGGCAGGTAGAAATCGACAGGCATGTCCAGAAACGCCTCTGACGTGCCCATCAATACATACCCGAGGCCCCCACACACGGCGATAAGGCCCCATGCCAGCCTCCGCTGACCCGCCCCGTCCAGGTACTCCGCGACGAACCGGTAGAGCACGGTCAGATATAGCCCACCACACAGCAGCCGGGCCGCATGGTAAGTCAGCACAAAGAACAGCGTCTCCGAACGGGCGCCAGCGCCACCCAACAGGCCGGCAAGCCTGCCGAGCAGCATCAGATAGGCAAACACCAGCGGAGCCTGCTGCTGGGGCTCGGTTGTGTAGACCAGCGTCAGGCCCCACGCGCCGGACGCGCCATAGCGCATCTTGGCGATATACGAGTGGATGTCTTCCAGCGCAAACACGAAGCCGCCGAAGGTCATCTCCGGGCGTGAGGCGATTAGCCCCACGAGATACGGTACACTGAACGCCAGCAGCACCAGCCCGCCGCATATGGCCAGCCAGCGCCATTCCGCCGGGTTAACGCGGTGCATCAGGCTTCCTCCTCACACCCAGCAGCATACCGAGGACTATCAATCCTGCGGCACTGAGCGCGATCCCGGCAAGGTCCGCCGCCGGGCGATACACGAGGCGTACCGTGTGCAGCCCCTCCGAAGGAAGCTGCACCCCCGCCAGCACCCCACCTACCCGTACCACTGTCGCTCGCTCACCATCGACCCACGCCTGCCAGCCAGGCGCCCACGCCTGCCCGCTGACCAGCACACCGTTCGTAATCCCGCCCTGCGCCAGCCCGTCGTACTGCGCTTGCAGCGCCAGGTCAGGTTTCTGCCCACAGGCGCGGTGCATGACCGGGCCACCCGCCACACCCCGCGGAGCCTCATCCACCGTATCCGTGGAGATGAGCTCTGTCGGATTCAGCGTTACCCTGTAAAGGTACACAGGCGCATCCACCGGGATGGGTTCCAACCCGGGGATCCCTTCCAGCGGGAAGCGGGCGGCGACATAGCCCACACGAAGCCCTGCCAACAGGTCGGCATCCGGCTGAGCATCGCGCAGCGCCAGTGTGGCGTCGTCCGCCGTACCCGGCAGCGGCGGGCTGGCGATCGAATAGCCTGCCGCCTCGACACCGGTGGCCTCGGCGATGGTGTGAGCCGTCCATGCCAACTGAAAAGGATCAGCTCCGTGGAGGGTGGGTATCCCCCGCGTGATCGTCTCCACGCCGAGCAGGTCAAAGCTAGGAGAGTAGACCATATCACAGAACGGGCCTATTGAATCAAGGATCGCATCATCATATATCCCGGCGACGTCCGCAGGCCGCGGAGCGATCACCGAGCGAGCCAGCACCACCAGCAGTACCCCCTGCCCTGTAATCAGGACGCCCGTTCGCAGCCAGCGCACGCGGCTGTTCGCGGGTAAGGCATCCAGCAGCCACAGCCCCGCTCCGCTGAGGAGCAGGCCAGCGCCCGCCCCCAGGAGGCGGATTGCTACGGTAGAGCCGGGAGCCAGCAGGAAGAGCACCGTCGCCAGCCACACAACCCCGGCCATCGCCAGGCCTGCTGTGGCCAGCCGTCTTACTCGACCTGCTGCCACCGACAATGCATCCAGGCCGTGTGCGCTGAGGACGATCAGACCGAAAGAGGCAACAAACCACGCCCGCGACGGTACCCGGAACCATGACAGCGCCGGGAGCATCCGCGCCGCTGCCGGAAAGAACGGCCCGTATTCGCCGAGTGCCCACGCCGCCGCCAGCAGGACCAGCGCCGTCCAGAACAGTGCCAGCACCCGGCGCGGGTAATTCAGCCCTTTCCAGCAGGCCAGCGCAGCCACTGCGAGGGCCAGTACCGGCAGGCCGGTGTACGTCATCATTTCATGGAAGCCGCCGTAGTCCGGGATCAGCAAACCAAGCAGCCGTGCCGGAGCCAGCGAAAAGGCTCCTGCTTCCGCGGGGGTCAGCGAGGCGCGTGTCAGGTACGGGCTGAGAACCAGCACCGGCACAATCTGTACCGCAGAGAGCAGCAGCGCCAGCCCCCCCGCCAGCACCGCAGCAGCGGGCACCTGCCAGCGCCGGCCCAGCGGCGGGCTGGGAGGTTGGAGCGCAGTCAGGACCAACGCATATGCCGCCGCCAGCAGGCCAAAGTAGAACGCCATGCGAATATCTGCCAGCAGCAGCAGAGCACCGCAGAGCGCCGTTGCGGCGACGGTACGAGGTGACGGCTGGCCTATCATTCGCTGGATCGCCGCCAGCAGCCACGGCACCCACGCCAGCGCATACACGATGTCAAGATGCCCGGCGCCAAGGTGTGCCATTGATTTGGGCAGCAGTGCCCACGACACCGCAGCGAAGAGTGCGGCGGCCCGGCTCAACCCACCCGAACGCATCCAGCAGGCTATCCCTGCGGCGGCAGCGACCATGTGGAGATAGATCATTACGTTCAGATGCTGCACGGGTGGCAACAGAAAGACCAGCCACTGGGGTGGATACCATGCCTTGCTGAGTGGATTCGCGGCGAAAGGCTGACCGAGCATCCGGTACGGATTCCACAGCGGCCACTGTCCGTGCTCTATCACACTCTGTTTCAGGAATGCCGCGTTTGGCAGATGGGCAATAGCTGCATCCGAGATAGTCGAGCCAGGCGGAAATGGCAGCAGGCCGGGCGGGATAAGGAAGATTGCAGCAGACAGTATACCGGCAAGCACCAGGGGCCAGAATAACCGGTCAGCCAGGGTTGCACCGGAGATGGAGGCAGAAGATTGGCGCATAGAGAGGCCGGTCAGGGTGCGGTTGCGTAGATCAGAACAGTACCGTCCGGAGAGGTGTATACCGGTTCACCTGCAGGTTTGCAGGTCATGGCGGCGTCACTGATCTGGCGTTCACGTTCTCCATAGACGACGTAGTCAACCTGCTCACGCTCTACTACAGAACAATCTGACCCGGAGTAATAGTCCAGCACAGCCCGTTCGCGCTCTTCGGCATGAAGGGTCTCAAACGGATGTGCATAGACAACGCGCTGTCCGTGAATTGGGATGAACAGGCTGAAACTGGGTGCGGCAAGTACGATCGATTCGGGATCTGCGCTGTCCTGCAGCCAGGATAGCGCGGCACTTTCGCCTCGGCTGAGGAAATAGTATGGTGCGCCCTGCTCAGTTGATGCACCGACCAGCGGCAGCACGAGCGCTACCACTGTCGAAGGAGCCAGAAGAATCAGGACTGCTGTCGTCAGCACAAATCGCCAGCGCGGCACCACCCATGGCAGAATCACGCGGTAAAGCCCGATTCCGGCGTAGATCGCCAGCGGGATCATCAGCCCTATCGCGAAGCGCCGCTGCAGATTGATGGGCAGGTAAAGCGCAACCAGTGCCAGGCCGATCCATCCCAGCAGAAAGGAGTCTCGCTCGCTCAGAAACTGCCGGGTGCCGATCACACCAATGACAGCCAGCACTACCACCGGCCCGAACGCAGCGAGGTACTGCCAGACCGGTGGAGAGAGGGTGACGTTCTGCGCCATCCACTGGTGCATGACCGGGTTGGCTGTTGAAGTCGCCCACAGACTGTAGCCCAGGAGTGGTACGCTGAAGATAAGCACCACCGTGCCCCATGAAACGGCTCGCAGGGGAAAGGCGCGATCCCGCCGCCAGAGTGAGAGGCAGTATATACCATACGCACCGCCAACCAGCGCGAGCATGAAAGGTGAGATCATCACCAGCAGTATCCCACCCAGCGCCAGCCCGAGCGTGGCAAGGCTCAGTTCCGGTGAGTGCTCCGGCTCATTGAGGGTAATCCGCAGCAGCGTATACGCGATCCACATTCCTGTAGCGATCGCCCAGGGGAAGTGCGCGTTGGCATACGCCGCCTGCAGAGGGAAGGCTTCAGGGAGGATCGTGATGTCAGGCATCACTCCACGGGCGATCAGCAGAACCAGCCAGCCCACTCCGGCACTCGTTATGGCGATCCCCCAGGTGATCCGCCGCTGGTTCAGGTCGTCCGTCCAGAGCGATATCAACAGGTACAGCATCAGGTACATACCGAGTGTGCCGCTGATGCGGAAGACCTCAGACACCAGAATAGGCTCCACATTGAGCAGCCGCGCGAGTTGACCAAGGGCGGGATAGAAAGTGTAGATAAAAACCCCGCGATGTGGCTCCGGCGTATACGTGAGATGGAACATCCACGAACCGCTTGCACCCTGCGCCAGCTTGGCCTGATAAGACAGTCCATCAAGCGGGATGATCATGACCCCCGTGAACGTCCGATCGGGCGCGGCCAGCAGGTATCCAACGATCAACGGAATCATCATCAGCACGACGGTGCTCGCGGATGCGATGATGACCCAGCGCCATTCTCTGTTGTCTACCCCGTTCGCTGCCGTCATAGTCAGCCCTGTCACCGTGCTTGTTCACGCTTTCCTGCGAGTAGTATAATGGCGTCATGGTTGGCGCGAAAGTCCAGCCCTGCATGAGAGCATCCACATCGTACAGAGGTCACCTTGAACCAGATTGCAGCCCTTCATAAGGCCCAGACACTCGACTCCCGGCTGGACTCCATGCGTACCCGGCTTACCGATATCGAGGCCCGCCTGAGCCAGAACCGCGCGCTGCAGGAGGCGGAGGCCGCACTCGCACAGGCCTCCGCCGTGCATCACGACCTGCAGGCCCGGCAGGTCGCCCTGGAAGATGAGCGCGGCGCACTTGAAGAAGAGGGAGACGAGGTCGAAGCCCGCCTGTATTCAGGTACGGTTCATAACCCACGCGAACTGACAGAAATGCAGGAGAAGCTCGCTGAGCTGCGCCAGCGCCATGCGCGCCTGGAGGAACCACTGCTTGAGGTACTCACTGCGCTGGAGGACAGCCTGGCAGCCGTACAACAGGCTGAAGTGACACTGGAAAGCGTCCACAGAGAGGTTGCTATTACGAACGCCGGGCTGGTTGTGGAGCGTGACGACCTGCGTGCGGGTATCGTTCCCCTTGAAAGGGAAGTCCAGCAGGCGCGTTCCGATCTGCTGCCCGATACGCTGGCACAGTACGACAAGCTGCGACGTGCCCCAGGCGGGGTAGCTGTCGCCCTGCTCACTGAGGACGAATCGTGCCGCTTCTGCGGCGTTGAGCTGACGATGCAGCAGGTACGGCAGATCAGAATGGGCCAGGTCACCGCCTGCCCGACCTGCGGACGGCTGATCGTCACGATCTGAGCAAGGACCAGGAACAGGCCGCATGGCGAATAACGGCGCAGTCACCCACCCGCGCGCGGGCAGCCCGACGGCTCGTGCTGAAGCTCGCTACCATGCGGCCCTGATTGAGTACGCCAGTGGCCTGCACCTCGCCGGGCATCTCGTCGCGCTTGAACAGATTGCCGTATTCCCACGTGGCTTCACCCTGCCTCAGCCGTATGACCCTGTCACGGCGGAAGAGCACGCAGATACACTCGGCCCGTACAACCTTCTGCCGCTCATCCCGGACTGGCCAGAACTGCTCGCAGCCTATAGCTTGCCCGGTGTCCCTCTGCGCTCACTACTGCGCGGTGTGAACACGATCGCCCTGCTCGGTCGTGATGGCAGCGGACGCACAACAACACTGGCTCTGCTTGCCATCCTTGCTGCCCGTCAGGCCAGTGGAGAGCGAGTCGAGGCGATCCTTGATTCGCACCGGCTGCCGGTGCTGGCAAACCTCGCGGACGTGAACCTCTCAGACACAGTGCTGGGAGATCGTCCGGACGTGCTGGAGCCACTTGTCAGGGCAGCATGCTACCCCCTCAAGGCCGCCGGAGCGAACGCCCTGCGTGCCCTCTCGGGCGCGCTCAATGACGGTCGCGGCCTGATCCTGCTGGACGGATGGGAAGAACTCACCCCGCAGGATCAGGCTCAAGCTATCGCCTGGCTTGACGTGCTTCAGTCAGCATACCCCGGCAACCGGATAGTCATCAGCGGACCCGCCTCCGGCTATGCACCACTGCTGCAGGCGGGGTTCTCTCCCGTGTTTCTGCTCCCCTGGGGCCGCGCTGAAAGAGCCGAGTTCTGTGAGCGCTGGGCGGACAACTGGCCGGAGATCGGGCGAACGCGCCGGGCGGCGGCGGCCCCCCTCACCGAGGACACCATGCGCCGGGCCGCTCGGCTGGTCAACGAAACCAACCCGCTTGATCTGACCCTGCACCTGTGGGCCTTCTGCAGCGGCGACGGCGCAGCCAGCGCAGGCCGCACTGCGTGGTACGACCTGTATGTGCGGCGAGCCACCCCGGATGACCGCTATCACCATGTGCTGTCCACCCTCGCGGCGGAAGCGCAGTCAATGCCTGACACGCCGCCCACGCTGGCTGAGGTAACAGGCCGGTTTGTCGCGGAACAGGAGGGCGGCATACGCGCCCCCGCGGTGAAGGCTTCCGATTACCTGTTCGCTGTGACGCACCAGACCCATCTGCTCACCGAGCATGCCAACCACGCGATCAGCTTCACCCAGCCGAGGATACGCGCCTTCCTTGCCGCGAAGGCGCAGCAGACAGAGGGTTTGCAGAAAGCGCTGCTGCACAACCCGGCCCGCGGCGAACCTGTGATCGAGTTCCTCGCTGAACTGCAGGACATCAGCACATACGTAGACGGTCACCTGGCTGCACCCCTGAACGCCACGCTCTCTCCTTTGCTTGAGGTAGCACGCTGGGCAGCCTGTGCACCATCTGAAGGCGTCTGGAAACCTCGCTTCTTTCGTCAGGCCGCACGCCTCTTCCTGCATGGGACGCTGTTCCCCGCCCAGCGCGAACGCCTCATGGCGGCACTCGTTGCCACGGGTGACCCGAATATCGGCTTTGTCTTCCGTGAGGGTATCCGCAGCGAGAATGAGCATATCAGGCTGCTCTCTGCGATCGGGCTGGGTTCTACCGGGGATGTTGAGGCGGTCAGCGAACTGGGCGGAGTGCTGGAGGACCGGGTAGCAGCCGTCGAGGTCGCCGCCTCGCTGGCACTGGGGGCGCTTGGCAGCAGGACTGCGCTGAATTACATGCTCCAGGTGCTGCTCACCGGCGGCCAGATGGCCCGCCATGCGGTGGCCCAGATGCTGGCCGGGGACCTCGCCGGAGAGGGCCATGAAGTCCTCCGGGAGGCCACCCACGAACAGGACCCGGTCACGCGGAAAGCAGCGGTTATCGGGCTGGAGCGCGTTTGCCAGCCCTGGGCGGCAGACCTCCTCACAGAACTGGAACGGCGAGACTCAGACTGGGCAGTGCGGGCGGGCGCTACCAGCGCGCTTGAGCGTCTGTCTGACCCTGCCCAGGCCGCACCGCCTGCTACACTTGCTCTCACAGAAATGCCGTGGGTGCGCCAATGGGCGGAGGCCTCCGGTAAGAGCCTGCTCACCGGTGAACACGGCTTGATTCAACTGCTCGGCTTGTTGCGTGAAGGTGAGGCAATCTGGAAGCTGGCGCTGATTGAGGGGCTGGGGGCCACCTGCGGTGTGGCCGCCCTGCCTGCGCTATATGAGGCGCTGCGTGATGAACACCCGGAGATTCGGGACGCGGCGTATCGGGCGATCACCGCGATAGCAGTCGCGCTGGGGCACAGCCTTCCGGGTGTGACGTAGAATCTGGCAGGCGGGCGAAAAGCTCCGCCTCAGTCTGTATCGTCTACAAAAGACTCCGGGACAACCGCCCGGACCAGGTCATTCACCCGGCCTGCATCCACGTTCAGGACGCTGATCAGCTTCTTGCGGCCTTCCGCCCCGGCGACGATCTCGATATCCCGCTTGTTGCAGCCAAGGAAATCCGCCAAGAAGTTGATCAGTTCTTCGTTGGCCTGTCCCTCTATCGGTGGCGACATCAGCCTGATCTTGATCGTGCCGTCTTCCTGCACCCCGACAATCTCCGTCCGGTTAGCCTTGGGCACGATCTTGACAGTGAACGCGGCCCCCCCGGTGGCAGACGTGATATTGAAATCCCGCGGCATAACAGCCCCCTCTACCTGCTGGAAAGCGCATGGCAGGCCACCGGTGCGCGGCCCTGCTGTATGAAGGCCAGTATACACCGGGGT